>CAWVYJ010000021.1:0-31686 GCA_963934365.1 uncultured Dehalococcoidales bacterium
TTTTTGCCTTCTTGCCCAGACAAAAACATGAGTGAGAACTACGCGTATTTGGCGACCTAGTAAGATTCGGCTTGGTTTTGCATTTGTAGTGGCGAGCTTCTGCTTTTTGAGCCCGCAGAACAATGTTTGGTGTGTATATGAAGGTGAGTTAGTCTGAGCGCTGATAGGAAAAATATGAATAGTCGGTCGGTTAAATCTTTCGACGGCGTAGAGATCGGCTATGACATCTCGACGAGCGTTGAACATTCTTCGATTAAGGACGATAAAACGACTCTCGTGTTTGTTCACGGTTGGAGCTGTAATCGCACCCATTGGAACGAGCAAATTACTGCATTCTCAGACCGATTTCCGGTGATCGCTATCGACCTAGCGGGTCACGGCGATTCCAGTGTTGGACGAACAAACTACTTGATTCCGTCATTTGCACGAGACGTCGAAGCAGTACTCAATAGCGAGCAGGTTGAGCGGGCTGTGTTGATCGGTCATTCAATGGGCGGAATGGTTATCGCACACACGGCATGGCTATTGTCTGAGCGCGTGGTCGGTTTAGTTGGCGCCGACACGTTCAAATTTGTGAGAGATGATCCTAAAACTGGAAAGCAGGCTGAGCAGGCCGATAGGATTGCTGGCGATTATGAGGCGGCCATCGAATCGATTATCTCGAATATGTTTGCGGATAGTACGTCTGATGAGTTACGACGACGTATTTCCGTAGGTATGGTGTCGGTGCCACGCCAAGTTGCCGTGGGCGCGATGCGTGGAATGGCAAACGATATTGCACTGTTCGATTTGATCGTGGGCTTGGAAATACCGAAATTCACTATCAATGCCAAGGGCAGACCCATGGACGAATCGTCGGCTAGTGAAGCAGGTATCGAAGTCCGATTTTTGCCAACTATAGGTCACTTTGTGATGAACGAAGATCCGGTCGGGTTTAATCAACTTCTTGATAAGGCGCTAAACGTTATCGATTCGTGAGACTTTTAGTGAAGAGTGAACAATGATTCAGTTTGGTGTCGCATCGACATGTCTCGATCAGCCCGATTCGATACGCTACTGCGTTGAGTGGGCAATTGAACGTGGGTTTAGTGGCGTTGAATTTAATGCGCCAGAGATGTATTTGGCAGAACAATCGCTGGTAGATATTAAGTGGGCGTTAGACATGTCAGTCGAGCACAATTTGCGATACACGCATCACTTTCCTCCGAGCGCACTTCCTAGTTCCCATCTTGCTGTGACCAGAGCACACGATCTCGAAGAGTTCAACAAAGAGGTATATGTCGCTGGTGAACTCGGCGTTGAGGTAATCGTTGTTCATCCGGGGCGACTCAACGTGCCAGGAGTTGAATGGGGTGAAGAATCAGAGAATGATCGGCAGATGGGGATTTCCTATTTCGTTGATTGGGCGAAGGAAGCGGCTGAGAAGGCTGAAAGTGCTGGTGTTGTGATCGGCTTCGAAAATATGCACTACAACCCAGGTTGGGTCATTCGATCACATCAGGAACTCGTTGATGCTGTCGACGAAATAGACCACGGGTCGGTCGGTATAACTTTGGATGTCGGGCACGCTTGGGGTTCTGGCGGAATCGATGCTGGGATCAAGATATTTGACGACCTTGTTAAACACGTTCAAGTCCATGATGCACGAGGTCCCGAAGGTGCAGGGAACGTTCGCGATCAGCACCTCGAAATCGGCACGGGACTGGTGAAGTGGAATTCAGTAGGTGAGTTTGTTCGTGGAAATGAATTTATAGTCGTGGTTGAGACGTCGGGACGTGACTCCGACCGAGAGGGCATGGCATTGCGTAGCCGGGATCTACTTCAGAAGCAGTGGAATTCGTGATTTCGTCCGTCTAACGGTAATAAAGTGCTGTTAGCGAAAAGCCAGTGTCACAAATATTCCAGTGACACTGAGCGCTGCGCCGCCAAGAGCGAAACGGGTCAGTCGTTCTCGTAACAATATTGCCGCCATGAGTACTGCCCACATTGGCGATGTGTTGATTAGCACGACGACTACGCCTGGTGGGGCGTTGTCGAGAGCTAAAACGAACGTCAACGCACTTACTGCAAACAGGATGGCGCTCAGGATTATTCGAGTAGCGTTTCCCTTAAAAACCCTAGTAATTCTGGCAGATGGAAACGCAATGCCAACTCCAATAAATAGAATTGCCGGTACTAAATTTCGGATAGTGGCAGCGGCTACTGGCGGTGTTTCTTCGAGTCCAATTACTGTTGATAGAAACCCTCCTGCCCACAGAAATGACGTTGCGATTCCGAGTCCGATACCGATGTAATCACCTCGTGGCTTACGTTTTACGGTCCTAGATGACTCGATCGCATCTAGTTTGCGGTCATCTGGCTGCCAGTTGAGAAGCACCACTCCACCTATGATCAGTATTGCTCCTCCAATCACTCCGATCTGCGGGTTGTCACCTAGGAAAAGCCAGCCTGATAGAACTGAGATACTGATGAAGATGCTCTGAGTAGTTGGATAGACCTTGCTAACCGTGCTACGTGACAAGGCGAGCCAGAATACGAGTGATCCGGCTGTGTTGGACAATGCACCGCCAACAAGGAACAGCGCTGATCGGAGTTGAATATGTATGAGTTCGTGTAGCTCATCGATTATGAGTCCGACTATCAGAAGGAATATTAGACCGATCCATACCTGAGCGCTGACGATATGGTGTGGCTTTACGTTTTTGCCAACACCTTTTGTTATTACGCCAGTGAGCGCCCAAACTACGGCGTTGGCCAGAGCTGCTAGCTCACCCAATTTGGATTAACTCCGGGTGTTAGTTCGCTCTCGACCGCGTAATACGATATAGAAGTCAATTCTATAGTTTCCAAGACCTGATTTAAAATCGAAATGTCGGTGCATTTCATCAACGTTGCATCGTGCTTTGCATTGGCAAAATGGGGGAGAATTATCCGTTCCCCACTAATATTCTATAGACGTCCTTTTCAGGTTTGAGCATGCGTTCGAATCCATCCTCTATGCCGCGGTCTAAGGGGACTATAGCTGAGATTAGCGGTTTGACGTTGACAGAGCCGTTCGCTATTAGGTTGACGGCTTTGTGGTAGCCGCCGGTGGATGTGGCGGAGGAGCCCATGATGGTTTTTTCACCCATGTGTGCTCTGCCGAAGTTGACTATGGTGTCTTGGTGTGAGAAGCCGACTATGACTACTCTGCCACCCCTGCGAACCCAGTTCGCAGCGTCGAGTCCAGTTCCCGGTGCACCTGCGGTTTCAATAATGACGTCGGGGCCATAGCCGTTCGTGAGACCGGGTAAAATCTCCTCTGGGTCAAGGTCGTTGGGGTTAATGGTTTTTAGCGCCCCTAATTCTCGAGCTAAAGCAAGTGACTGCTCGCGTGGGTCGATTGCTATGACGTTGAGTCCGGCTGCTTTGAGAACTTGGAGGGTACAGAGTCCGACTACACCACATCCGATAACAGCGGCAGTTTCACCGATGGTGACTTTCGCATTTTCCACGGCGTGAACTGCTACGGAAGTCGGCTCGGCTAGAGGGGCTTCCTCATTGGTCATATTATCGGGCAGGGGAATGCAAAGGGAGGCTGGCCAGACACCGAACTCGGCGAGTCCACCATCGTCTGAGAATCCGAAATTGCGTCCGTTTTCGCAGAGTTGAGATGTGCCTTTTCGGCAGAAGAAACAAGTTCCGCAGGTGCGAACGTTTTCGACTGCGACTCGAGTGCCGATTTCGAGAGTGTTTTTGGGGAGCTTGGAGCCTCGGCGTGGGTTGGGATTATCATCTTCGACGGCGGGTCCGATTTCAACTACCACGCCTGCTGCTTCGTGTCCTTGGATATGGGGTTTGCCGCTCCAGTTGAACATGCCGTGCTGCCACATTTCGATGTCGGTTTGACAGATGGATGAGTAAGTGAGTCTTAGCAATACTTCGCCCGGTCCCGCTTTTGGCTTTGGATAGTCGACTGTGTATCGGAGGTCTTGTTTGCCGTGTAGGACGATTGCTTGCATGGGTATTTGATTTGCTCCGGGCGTTTTAGGAAGACTTGTCGTTGGCTGTAATCTATCCTCCCTCTTATCCCTCCCAAAGAAGAGACGACCGTTGAGTGAGTCTGAATCAACCTATGTGGTAATTGTTTCTAGACGTGATTGATGGTCTATTGTGAGGTATTTTTCGAATTTTGGAGTTAGGAAACGAGTATTACTGTTGCTGGTTCTAAATATCTATTAAGGTCGTGAGTTTCACGCGTGATGAATTGAAGTACAGGTGATCAATGTTGTCTGACCTCTCGTTCTTCGTGAACTTCGGGAAGGGACTGGGTTTGGTGGCTGAAGCCCGTATGAATCCGAGTAGTAAGGATAGATTCTGAGAATGACTTCAGAACGGGAGTGCTAATTGTTTTCTGTTGAACTAGGTGCCCGAAACGTGTTTGATTGCCGCTGAACCTAGCTTTTTGACGTCTTCTGGTGGTATTCGGAGTTCGCCGGATGGTGTTTTGAACGGAGTTTCGTTCTGGAGATCATAGAGGGATGCCCAGAGCCAGCCGGCATTCGAGTCGGCGAATTCGTTTCGTGCAGATAGTTCGCTAGTTGGTGTGGAATCGAAGCCGGTGAGTCGCGTGAAATATATGTGGTCGATGTGCTGATGCTGACCATATTCATTGTCGACCACATCTTCGATCATGATGCTGTGTGGCGCGGCGACCTGCTCGAGGTTGGAGATTTCGATTTCTTCGTGGATTGGGACGATTTCGACATCGAAGCCGGTTTCTTCTTTGATTTCACGGAGCGTTGTTTGGACGGGGTCTTCGTTAGGATCGACATGTCCGCCTGGAGGGAGCCATTCCCGAACCTTTTTGTGCCAGTGAAGCAGCGTTGAATTGTGGTGAACGACGAAGCCGGTCGCAGTGAAATGACGGGTTGTATGGGATGGCATGAAGGAAAAGACGCTAACGAAAATATTAGAAAGTGGTTCAGACGCGAGTAGAGCCACCGGACCAGCATATCCGTTTTAAGGGAGTTTGCTGATCGGGTGGCTCTACTCTAGAGGTGCCCTACTGGTAGGGCGCCCTACCTAAAGTAGGACACCTCGTTTGGTACTAGACATTAAAACAGACCACCTCCTTCTTGGAATCGAACTCCGGGTAGTAGAGTTTTCCTACCCACGGCCGCCTACCCGATGAAGGGTTTGGTCAAGACCGATTAGCAAATTATACGTAAACCAGCGGAAAAAGGTTTGGTGGTGGGTACTTACGAGCGTCGTGAGAATTGGTTATGTGCTGTTGTCCCTCGTAGTTTGTGAGTGAATGGGCCTAGTTTCCCAGTGGAACTACTGGGGCGTTAGTTGGTTGGCTCATGCTCTCTGCTCGGCGTCATGTACCGCGTCCGGTTCACTTCAAAGATGGATCGGCGGTTGCATGAAACCGGTTCTGTGTCACATTTCTTGGACGCTCTATGATGTCACTGGCGTACTCCTAGTCTATTTATCTTATTCTTATTTGGTCTGTCGCAGGTTGGGATTACTTTTTCTTGAAATTTCGGCTGACGGAACCCATAGCGGTTCCGATTACGGCTCCGATAGCTATGCCGACTGAGATACCAATGCTGGTGTTATCGATTGTTGCTCCGACGACGACACCGATTGCAATGCCCATTCCCAATCCGATTTTCATCTTGCTGTAATCGAATTTCTTTTTGTCGTCGGTTTTTTTGTCTTGGTCTGGCATGGTGAATTCGTTATTAGTCGCACTCGTCATCGTATTGCTCGTCTCCACTTCGGTATTAGGTTCCATCGTGGTCGAACGACGTAGTCACTAGCTGCATCTTTTACCCTCGCTTTTCCGTCTGGAAGGGGATAACTGCGCCCTTGGTCGCGCTCATGACCCTTCGCCCGGGGATCATGATGATAAGTCGATTATAGGTGGCTACGTACCTGTAATGAGGAAATTAGAACCAGCTTGCTTTGTCGACTTCGTTTCGTAGTGGTTCGCCTGCTGCGAAGTGCCTGAAGTTCTCTACAACGATTTCGTAGCGTCGTTCAAGCAAATTTGCTCCTCCGACCGCTGCGGTGTGAGGGGTGAGGATCGTGTTTGGGGCGTCCCACAGCGGGTGGTCGGTTGGAAGCGGTTCGATTTCGTAGACGTCGAGACCTGCCCCTGCGATTTCGCCAGAACGAAGCGCTGTATTTAGATCGTCGAGCCTTGTTGTCATCCCGCGTCCGATGTTGATGAATATTGCTGACTTTTTCATCAGCGAGAATTTCGAAGAGTCGAATAGGCCTTCGGTTGCCGGGGTGTGGGGGATTGTGAGTACCACGAAATCGGCTTTAGGAATCTGCGAGTCGAGCTGGTCGGGAGTGAACATATCGTCGACCCACTCAGGTTTGGATTCACGGCGTGCGTCGATGCCGAGCACCGTCATTCCTACGGCTTTGCAGAGTCGGGCTGTTTCCGTTCCGATTCCACCAACTCCGACGATTAACACGGTCGATTCGGGCAAGAATATATCGTGGTTAGGGAATTCGAGAACTTCGTACTTCCGCTCGCTTTGCTGATCCCTGTAGATATTGAAATGTTTAGTGAAATTCAACATGTATGTGAGAATCTGCACCGAGATGTGGTCATTGTAGATCTCGCGAAAGTTGGTGACCTTAGTTGGATGAGCGATCAATTCATCGAAGTAGTAGCCAGCGTTAGGTGCTGCAGCAGGAGCTTGTAGCCAGCGTAGTTTCGGCGCGGCTGCGATTAGCTCTGGAGTCAACGTTCCGTAGGCGGCATCGGCGTCGGAGAGTTCCTTTAAGGCTTGCTCTTCAGTTTTTGGCGTGGCGATGTCCCAGCCGGGTGCGCTGTCGAGAAGTCGTGGAATCCACTCGGCAAAGAAGTTTGACTGTGGTGGGAGAAATACAAACTTGTTTGCCATGAGGAGGTTTTTGGTTCCTATTGTTTCTTGTTTTTCGAGCCAAGGGCTTCAGCCGTAAGTAATCGTGCCTTAGATAGGCGACTGGGAGTCGAGGCTGATTTTAGCACCGTGTTCACGGCCTGATTAATCTTTGAGCGTTAAAAAAATACCGGTATGCTGTGAATGAGACTTTAATTATGAAAATTGGTGACTTTGAAATAGAGATGCCTGATCCTCCACTTCAGAAGCCGCATTGTATTGCGATTTTGAAGCCTTGGATTAACGTTGGAAATGTTGGGAAGATCGTTCTGCGACGACTCGGCAAGCTATACGCGTCCGAGCGAATTGGGAAACTTGAACGTCCCAGTAAGTTCTATGATTTCACTCGATATCGGCCTGAGATTCGTCTAGCTGGTGACACTCGATCGGTTCGGGTGCCGAACACCCGAGTTAGTTATGCCCGGCGTCCGGGCGAGAATGATTTGGTCTTATTAGAGCTTCTTGAACCGCATTCCTTCGCTGAAGATTTTAACGACTCAGTGATCGAGCTAATCAAGGCACTTGGAATCACGAGATATATCCAAATTGGTGGCATGTACGACTCTGTGCCGCATTCTCGGGAGTTGTCGGTTACTGGATCGGCGCGAGGATGGGAGCCGCCGGCAGGTTTCGGAAATGTTCGGATTGGCAAGTCGAAGTATCAGGGTCCGACTTCGATGACGTCGCAAATATCCGAACGAATATTCACAGATTTACACCTTGAAACACTTTCGCTAATGGTTCATCTTCCGCTGTATCTGAAGCTTGATGATGACTTCGCTGGAAGTGCTCGCATTCTCAAAATATTGTCCGAACTTTATGGATTCAGCACGATTCTTCCTGAAGTGGAGATGGGCGAGAAGCAGTACGAACAAGTGAATCCGGCGATGATCGATAATCCTCAATTGAAGGATATGGTTGAGCGGTTCGAGCGGGAGTCCGATACCGACGATGGCGATGGATTGGACGGTGTTGATGGGGAGGCTGCAGACGACAGTGGTGTTTCGTTGTCACCAGAAATCGAGCAGTTCTTGAGCGAAATCGCCGAAGGCGAGTTGGGCTCGGATGGTGACGAACCTGAGTCACGAGGTGAATAGGGTCAGTCCCCTTTCTCGTTTTGCCTTACTCGTAATATCGATCCTGAGTTTGGTTGTTGTTATTGGCTGCGGATCAGGCGGTGAGTCTGACTTGGGATTTTCGAAAGTTCAGACTGATTCGGTGTTTCGCGATCTAGGCAGTTTCGATGTTGCTAGTTTCAAGAAGACTAAGACGTATGACGTTGACGAGCTGCCTGGGGCACTTGCTGCGTACATGGGTTACTACAAACCTGCTGGCAGTGAGCCCGTTCAGTACGAGCTAAGAATGTACCCAGACCATGCTACGGCTATTGCGAGGGGCGTGACTTACGCTGAAGAGGTGACGGGCGCTGACGCTCTGTTGCGTTCGGTTGATGTGCGATGGAAAGAGGGGACAAAAGATCGTCTTCGGGTGGTATTCGGACTCACACCTGTGTACGGAGATTTTGCAGTGTTCGGAAATGTAATTATGCTGTGTGAGGGGCGTGATTCGATTCAGTCGTTGGATCGATGTGAAGCACTGTTAAAAGGTGCTGGAATCATTCCTGTGGAGTAGTTTCAGGTCGCTGTGGGTTGCCGGTTAACGTAAGAAGCCCCGGCGTTGTTGCCGAGGCATCTGTTAATTATTCGGCAAGAGACCGTGGTCACTAACTTATTTGTTGGTGACGGTTACACCTGTGAGTTTTTCTACGTAGCTGAGAATGGCCGAGTGGTCGTTTCCACCTTCGCCCCACTCAATTAGTGCTTTGAAGACCTGTTGCAGGTTGGCTGTGACTTGAAGTGACAATCCCAAATCGTTGGCGGTTTTGGCGGCGTTGTTGATGTCTTTGTAGTGAAGCTCTATGCGGAATCCGGGAGCGAAGTTTCGCTCGAACATCATTGGAGCCTTGGCGTTCATTACATTCGATCCGGCGAGTCCGCCCTTTATTGCGTTGAACACAGTCTCTGGGTTTACTCCGGCCTTGGTTGCGAGAGTCAACGCTTCAGCGAGGGCGTGGATGTTGGCGCCAACGATGATCTGGTTGGCCAGCTTGGTGGTGTTCCCCGCTCCGCTGCCGCCGCAGAGAACGGCCGACTTGCCCATAACCTCGAATAAAGGCTGTGCTCGCTCGAAGTTGCCGGAATTGCCACCGACCATGATTGCGAGATCCCCAGAGACTGCCATTGGTTCACCACCAGAGACAGGAGCGTCGATGAACTTCACGCTTTTTTCTTTACATGCGTCATGGATATGTTGCGAAACGCCGGGCTCGATTGATGACATGTCGACGATGAGATCGCCAGCAGAGGCACCTTCGAGGAGCCCAGCTTCTCCGAGAACTACGGCTTCAGAATCGGGTGAGTCTGGAACCATCAGAACGATGATGTCGGATTTCGATGCGACGTCGGCGGAAGATATGCCCGCGGTTGCGCCAGCAGCGACGAGTTCGTCGACTGATGCTGATGATCGATTGTAGACGGTTACGTCGTAGCCGGATGTGACGAGGTTCTTTGCCATGGGCTTGCCCATGATTCCGAGTCCGACGAATCCGATTCGTTCTGCCATTTCTGAAGTTCCTTTATGTGCGAATTAAGCTGCGATGCGGGCCGAAGACGAATTATTCGTCTTCTTTCCAGAAGCGTTCTTCGATGAAGTTATAGTCGGTTGACTCCATGCGAACTCCAACGTCTTCGATCATCTGTGGGTGACCACAGGCGTAAACGCAGGTTTCTTTAGGATCGATACCGAGCTTTTCGAGGTAGTCCTCGACCAAGAGGTTGATTCGGCCCTTAGCGCCGGTCCAGTTGGCGTTTCGTTCCTCGTTTGGACGTGAAACAGAAGGGTAGAACTTTATGAAATCGTGCTTTGCAGCAAGTTCATTCAACTCTTCGTCGTAGCCGAATTCGTCGTCGTAGCTTGCGCCTTCTAGGACGTGGAATGTGTAGTCCTCACGAGCGACACCCTCGGCAGGTTCTGGCCATGCAGGGTCATTCAGGAACTTTCGAAGCATTGAGATATAAGGAACAACTCCGGTGACAGTGCCAACGAAGATGTGGTGCTTGTACTGCGGCTGTAGAACGAAGATTCCCTTGGCTCGCGGGCGAAGGGTCATTTCTGTTCCGACTTTCTGGTGATCCAGAAGTGGGGTCAGGTGACCACCATGCTCTACGGGTACGACCTCAATGAATAGCTCGATGTTCTCTTCGTCGGGAGACGATGAGATTGAGTAGGGGCGTTCGATGCCATCGACACCGATAGTGCAGTACTGACCTGGCTTAAACGTGTAGTCCTGTGCAGGCTTGATCCAGAATTTAATCAGATCTGAGGTAAGTTCTTCACGTTTCACTAGTTCACAAGTTGTAAATCGCCCTTTGATCATAGGGCGGGACGCATCTGCCATCGTTTACTCCGTACATATATCGAATTTAACGGGATCAGGATACCGTAACCGCAGACTGTTCGAGGGTCTATTTAGGGGATTATTTGCATGTTGATTAGTCGATTGCCGAATTTTGATGCATTCTTCCTAATATAGTGTGAAGGTGGTGCGGTGTTAGACTGCGAGTGCAATTTGAGCATGATTGAAATGATCGTAAGTTCAACTTAGATTCGGCGTTTTTTTCAGGCAATTCTAGATACGATTCTCAAAGCCTGAATAGTTAATGGGAGCGATAAAAATGGCAGTGCGCACACCCGGCGTTGCATACAGCATCACGGTTCGATCCGAGTACCCGAATGATCCGGGAATGCTAGGTAAGATTACTTCGGCGATCGGCGACGCTGGTGGCAGCGCAATGGGTGTTGATGTAGTTCAGACGTCGAAAGGTTCGATGGTTCGCGACTTCACCGTGAACACTACAGGGCACGATCATGCGATCGAAGTTGTAGACGCGATCAAAGCGGTGCCGAGTGTGAAGGTTCGTAGCGTTTCGGACCAAACTTTCTTACTTCACGTCGGTGGCAAAATCGAGATGAGCTCTCGTGTGCCGGTTACTACGCGTGACGATATGTCTAAGGCATACACGCCGGGTGTTGGTAGAGTTTGTATGGCAATACACGAGGACCCTGATGCAGTCTGGGCCCTTACGGGTAAAGGCAACACGATTGCGGTTGTTTCAGACGGGTCGGCAGTGCTTGGTCTTGGTGACATTGGCGCAGCAGCGTCACTTCCAGTTATGGAGGGCAAGGCGCTGTTGTTCAAGGAGTTTGGCGGAGTCGATGCTTGGCCAGTTGTGCTCGATACGAACGACACCGAAGAAATTATTCGATTTGTGAAGGCTATGGCGCCGGGTTTCGGTGGCATCAACCTTGAAGATATAAGCGCTCCTCGCTGTTTTGAGATCGAAGATCGTTTGCGGGCGGAGCTAGATATTCCTGTGTTCCATGACGACCAACACGGTACTGCAGTAGTTGTTCTGGCTGGACTCATCAATTCTTTGAAGATCGTCGACAAGAAGCCTGGTGACCTGAAGGTCGTCGTTGCTGGAGTTGGTGCGGCGGGAACTGCTTGTACAAAGATACTTCAGAGCTACGGGGTGACTAATATTATTGGATACGATCGGCAGGGTGCGCTCGATCGAGGTCGAGAGTACGGCGACAACATGATGAAGCAGTGGTTTGCCGACAATACAAACCCTGAGAACTTGACCGGTACGCTGGCCGAAGGACTGGTTGACGCCGACATGCTGTTGGGTCTCGCAGGGCCGGGTCTGGTGACAGCCGAACAGGTTTCGAAGATGACATCGGACGCTATCGTATTTGCACTATCAAACCCAGATCCTGAAATTTGGCCAGAAGAAGTTCCTGATAATGTTCGAGTTATGGCAACAGGTCGAACTGACTACCCGAACCAGGTGAACAATTCCCTCTGCTTCCCAGGATTGTTCCGAGGTGTATTGGATGTTCGTGCTTCGACTATCAATGACGAAATGAAAATCGCTGCTGCTACAGCCATCGCCGGTGTGATTCCTGATTCGCACATATCTGAAGATTTCATAATTCCGAGCGTGTTCGACAAAAACGTCGCCAAGCGAGTGTCTCGTGGTGTCGCCCGAGTGGCACAAGAGACTGGTGTGGCGAGACGTCGACAGCGTCGTGGTGACGAGGTTTACGCGGCTTTCAAGATTCAGAACTAATCGGAGTGAATCGATGAAAGTAGCGATAATCGGTGGTGGGATAGCAGGCTGTGCGACCGCCTACTATCTTGTAAAAGATGGTCATGAAGTAACGTTATTTGAGCGAGATTCATTGGCATCGCACGCCTCTGGATTCGCACTTGGCGGGATTAATCCCGTGATACCTGGTGCTCGAGAGCCGGAGTATAAGGCGTTTTCGGACTACTCGATTGGCTTGCATACCAGGTTGGTTCAGGAGTTGGCCGACGCTGTTGGTGGTGATATTAATTTTGTTCGCAAGCCCTCGTTGAAGCTCGTTCGTGATGAAGTTGAAGCCGCGGAGTTGCGCTTGGTTTACGAGGCACATGCTGCCGAATTTGGATATGACATGCGTTGGCTGGGTTTAGGCGAGCTTTCTCATATCGATGCACGGATTTCTACCGACGTTATTGGTGGGTTGTACATTGGCGAAGCGTTTGAACTCGATCCTTACAAGCTGACTCTTTCTCTTTGGCAAGCGGCTGAGAGTCGCGGTGCTCAAATGGTGAATCAAGAAGTTTCAGAGATTTCTGTGGCTGGAAATCGAGTAACAGGGGTTGTTATCAAAGATGGAGTGTTTGAAGTAGACGCAGTTGTCGCCGCAGCTGGTCCTTGGAGCGGTGGGCTGTTAAACGCACTTGGAATCGACGTCCCGGTGTCGCCATTGCGCGGACAGATCATTCGACTTGATGCGCCATCTCCTCCAATCCAGCTATCGTTGTCGTGGGATCACGACTACGCAACGACGAAGTCGGACGGGCTCACTTGGATCGGGACTACGGAAGAGGAAGTAGGGTTCGACGACCGAACCACGGACGAGGGGCGAGATCGCATCATCGCTTCTGCCGTGTCGATGTTGCCTTACTTGGAGAATGCCAAGTTTGTGCATCAGACAGCATGTTTGCGTCCAATGACGCCCGACAAGATGCCAATTATCGACGGGTCAGTTGGTATCGAGGGTTTGGTGGTAGCTACCGGTGGTGGTCGGCAGGGAATTGCGCTTGGTCCGGCCATGGGTACCGCCGCCGCTGCTTTGGTTGTTGGGGAAGATTCGCCGGTCGACGTGACCGGATTCTCGATCAGGCGATTCGCATAGAGCCTGGTTTGTTGTCTGGTTTTTTATGTCGCTCACCTAGGTTCTGGGATTCGATGTTGGAAAGCCGCTATTTTGCGGGGGAAATCTGAATACTCTTGTTCGGGTAAATTTTCGTTAGTTGCTTTGAGGCGATTTCAATTTCTTTCTCTATTAGAACCAACATATGGCGCGTCGTTGGACAGACTGTTCAGCTTGCTCAGAAGACGGTCTCCCCGTGGAACGCTGGATTGGGCGCAGGCGCTAAATCGCGTCAGATGGCGTTCGATTTGGAGCAAAAACCGGTGGGGAAGCCGACTGCTGAAGCTGTAGATCTGTTGATTCAAGCAACGTTCGATCGGTATCAGCCGGGGCTTTCGTTGACGCCGGTTAGAGTTTCGGCTCGAATGCGTAGAACGCTCGGTTCGTACATGCCTTCACGTAAGCAGATTGCGATTTCTTCCCGATTGCTGGCAATGGGTGCCGAGAACGATATCCAGCAGGTTGTGCTTCACGAGGTTGCCCATGCGATTGTTCATGATCGCTGGGGTGATAAACCGCGTGCGCACGGTCGGGAGTTTCGATCTGTATGCAACGAGATTGGGGCGAAGCCGCGACGATTTGTCGATGTAACTACTGGTGAGTGGGAGTCGCAGATTCGTTATTTATCGAAGTGCGGGCATTGTAAGGTTTTGATCGTTCGCAAACGACGAATGCGGTCAGTTAGGTGTATTTGTGGGTTGAAGCTGTATCCTCAATCGTGGAGCGTAGTGGCACCTACTGAGGGCGGTGATGCGGGTGATTGGGTGATCCTGTAACGAGGATAAGGAAGATGTTGAGAAGAGTTTTGGCGGCTAGGCATGACCAAATTCTCAGAATTCCCTTGATCAACACTCCAATCATCCGGTTGCGGGTCGAAATGTTAAGGCGGTTTTATTGTGATTAATGTTGGTTGGTGGTAGTTTTAGATATTAATAACAGAATATTTGTGGGCCTTTAAATCCAGTCCTGTGAGGCTGGCAAGGGAATCCGCTAAGAACACCTCTGGTTGCATGATGCTGCACGGGTTTCTTTGCACATATGTCACGCAGAGCGCGACTACGATCCTTGTCAGCAGGCAAGGATTTTTTTGTGCCTTTTCGCCCTGGGGGGACTTACCTCCTCCCTCTAAATTCCCTGATCCTGCAAGGATCTTTGAGGCTCAGCATGACAATGGAGCGTATGTGACTAACGAGATGGAGAGAATCCTGCTTACGCAGGACGATATTAGAAGGGCGATGACGAGAATTTCTCACGAAATTCTTGAACAAAATTTGGCTTCCTCCGATCTTGTATTGGTTGGTCTTCAGACCCGTGGCGTGCACATCGCAAAGCGTCTCGCCGATAGCATCAAACGCATCGAAGGCTTTAGGCCCGTTGTTGGCACGCTTGATCCTCGATTGTGGCGTGATGATCCTGAAGTGGCTTCTGGGCAACCTCTTCTTCCTTCCAATATCCCAAATGGTGTGGACGGCAAGCCGGTGGTGATCGTCGATGACGTGCTCTACACGGGTCGCACTATTCGAGCCGCTATGGAAGCACTTCTCGACTTCGGCAGGGCGAGTCGGATTCAATTGGCGGTACTGGTTGATCGTGGTCACCGTGAATTGCCGATCAGGCCTGATTTCATCGGTAAAAATATTCCGACTGCTCGTGGCGAGCGCGTGCAGGTTCGGATCACGGAAATTGACAGCGATGATGCAGTTGTACTGGGACGTGAAGGCTAATGACAAACCCAACGACGGCAGTCGGAAATAGCTTCATCGATGAATCTGCTGAGCAAATCGCTAACGGTGGTTCAGGGCAAGTCGTTGTAGCACCCCGTCAGCACTTGCTTGATCTCGATGATTTTTCAAAGGGCGAGATCAACGATCTTCTCGATAGTGCTGAAGGCATGCTAGAAATATCAAGTAGGGACAATCGCAAGACTCCTGCGATTCGTGGTAAAACGATTATCACGATGTTCTTCGAGAACTCAACGCGCACACGCGTTTCGTTTGAGCAGGCAGGTAAGATTCTTGGCGCTGACGTAATCAATGTCACCTCCTCGACGAGCAGTGTTAGCAAGGGCGAATCACTGCTCAATACGGTGAAAACGTTGCAGGCGATGCAGATCGACGCATTAGTCGTAAGGCACCCGCACTCGGGTGCGCCGTATTTCATAGCGAACCACACCGACGCCTCGGTCGTGAACGCTGGCGATGGTACGCATGCTCACCCGACTCAGTCGTTGTTGGATCTATTTACTGTTCGAAACCACATTGGCGATATGACAGGTAAGAAGATCGCAATCGTTGGCGATATTCTCCACAGCAGGGTTGCTCGATCGAACATCTTGGCATTCCAGAAGATGGGAGCCGAGGTGACAGTTTCGTGTCCGAACACGCTGATACCGGACGAATGGTCGCTGGGTTCGGTACTTGGCGATGAAACTGGATTCGGTGGTCTAAATCTGGCTCGAAACGTTGACGAGGCGATCGATTCGGCAGACGTCGTTATGGCGCTTCGGATTCAGCAGGAACGACAGGATGGGGGACACCTGCCTAGTTTGCGAGAGTACTCCGATCGCTGGGGTATTAACGCAAAGCGAATGGCACTGGCGAACGATGGTGCGTTATTGATGCATCCGGGTCCGATGAATGAGGGTGTTGAGATTTCGAGCGAGGTTGCTCACGGTGCCCAGAGCGTCGTTGAGGAACAGGTTCGCAACGGTGTGGCGGTTCGGATGGCTGTTTTGTACACGCTTTGCGCTCCGGGTAAATCAACACGAATCGGCAACAGCGAGTCCAATAGTGGCGTCGAAGCCTAGTTTAGAAGGATTATCAATTTGGCAGCCAGAAAACTGGCAATAACGGGTGGCAGAGTGATTGATCCCGCTCAGGGAATTGATCGGGTCTCTGACGTCCTTATTTCGAACGGCAAGATCGATGAAGTGACTACTGGTTCGACTGGTAGAGCACCAGACGGCTACGAGCAGATCGATGCATCGGGAAAGATCGTGTCACCGGGGTTTGTCGACCTTCACACTCACTTGCGCGATCCTGGCCAAGAGTGGAAAGAGACCATTGTCACTGGCACTCGTGCCGCTGCTTACGGTGGATTCACGACGATAAGTGCCATGCCCAACACCGACCCTGTTCAAGACTCAGCAGCAGTTGTCGATGATGTAGTGCGGCGTTCAGTTGCCGATGGTCTGATTCGAGTGTTGCCTATCGGAGCGATTTCGATTGGTCAGAAGGGCAAGCACCTTGCTCCGATGGGTGAGCTCGCAGATTCCGGCGTCATTGGCTTCTCCGACGACGGGAACCCGGTTGCTGATGCGAACCTTATGAAACAGGCGTTGTCATATTCGGTAGAGCTCGGACTCCCGATCATCAACCACGCCGAGGATAAGAAGATAGGCGCAGGCGGAGTGATGAGCGCTGGCTCGGTTGCCACACGACTCGGACTTGCGGGCGTTCCTGCCGAAGCCGAAACGTCGATGGTCGCACGTGATCTGTATCTTGCTGATCTCACGAAGGCTCGACTACATATTCCTCACATTTCAACTGTCGGATCGCTGACTGCATTGCGATCTGCCAAGGAGAAAGGAGTAGATGTCACTGCCGAAGTGACTCCGCATCACCTGACTTTGAGCGATGAGTGGGTTTACGGCTTGAAGGGCAAGGTTCCTGTAACGGTTGGTTCTGAGGCGTACGACACTAATACTAAAGTGAATCCCCCTCTTCGAAGCAGATCTGATGTTGACGCTGTGATCGACGCACTAAACGAGGGTCTAATCGACATCATTGCTACCGATCACGCGCCGCATGCTCCTACCGACAAGGTCTGCACATATAACGAAGCAGCTCACGGTATCAACGTGCTGGAAACGGCGTTCTCGTCGGTGTTCCAACTTGTAGATGCCGGAAAGATTTCGGTAGTTAGATTGATCGAATCCCTAACGTCGGGTCCGGCTGCGATCTTGCACAAAGATCTCGGCTCTCTGAAAAAGGGATTCTATGCCGATGTGGTCGTTATTGACCCCGGTAGAAATTGGATTGTGAATCCTGAACAGTTCGAGTCAAAGAGTGTGAATAGTCCACTTACTGGCGTGGAACTAACGGGTCGTGTCGTGACGACGATTTATCAAGGAGATACCGTGTTCGATATCAGTGACGTGGTTGCGAATGCTGGAGCTAAACAATGATCGACGTTCGCGGAAAAGTTTTTTTAGTTCTTGAAGATGGTTCGGTATTTTCGGGAACCCGTTTGGGGGCGGAAGGTGAGACTACCGGTGAGGTTGTTTTCAACACATCGATGACCGGCTATCAGGAGATGCTGACCGACCCTTCATACGGTGGTCAGATTCTGGTGCCGACTTATCCGATGATCGGAAACTATGGAACGAGCGAGGCTGACGTTGAGTCAACTCGGATACAGGTGAACGGGTTCGTCGTTCGGGACGATTGTGGTGATCCTTCACATCCGCTTTCTGAGGGCACGATTCACGATTATCTGGTTGAGAACGGCATTCCGGGAATCTCGGGAGTCGACACTCGGGCGATCACACGCAAACTCCGCTCAGCTGGTGTGATGATGGGAATTATTACCCCTAACGATGATATTGAAGCTGCCCTTGCGACTCTATCGAAAGCGCCTCGATATGGCGAGTTCGACGTTGTTGGAAATGTTTCGACAGACGATATTTACGAATGGACGGGCGACGCTGGTGAGAAATCCCGAGCGTTCTTCGACCTACGAGGTCGGGCGCGACAGGGTGGCATGGGTATTGATGTTGAGCGCGGTATTGGCCAGCGTGATCTTGGCGACAACTACCTTAAGGTTGTGGTTAACGACTACGGCGTGAAGCTGAACATTCTGCGTTCACTTCGGGCTCGTGGATGTGAAGTGATTGTTGTTCCTGACGATGCATCTGCAGATTATATTTTGGGTCATAATCCTGACGGTGTGATGCTTTCACCTGGCCCTGGTGACCCAGAGCTTTTGGATCGTTCGGTTGCGACTGCTAGAGGTCTTGCTGGCAAGGTTCCGATGATGGGTATTTGTCTTGGGCACCAGGTTATCGCTAGGGCGTTTGGGGCTTCGACTTTCAAACTTCATTTTGGTCACCGTGGTGGTAACCAGCCGGTGAAGGATCTCGAATCGGGTCGGGTTTATGTGACTGCACAGAATCACGGTTACGCGGTTGATGCAGACGGTTTACCTGATGGACTCGAAGTTAGCCATATCAACCTGAATGATCAGACGGTTGAAGGTCTTCGTCACAAGGACATGTCGATCATGACGATCCAGTATCACTCTGAGGCGTCACCGGGCCCGCACGATAGCGAGTATCTGTTCGATAGGTTCATTGGACTGATTCAAGCGGGAATGGGTGCGGAGGTTTAGATAGTTCGGGTGCGGCTGGACTTAGGCTGAATAGACGTCCCTCTCTCTCCCAACAAAGGAGAGGGTTATTTGTACGTCCAAATATTGGTGCCTAGAGGCACACAGGAGATTTGATTGACTAACGGTGCGACGCCAGAGAAATCGGGAATAGACGAGACTCTGAAAAAAGTTCTGGTTATTGGTTCGGGGCCCATCATTATTGGTCAGGCTGCGGAGTTCGACTACGCGGGCACGCAGGCCTGTCGTTCACTTCGTGAAGAAGGTGTAGAAGTCGTTCTCGTGAACTCGAATCCGGCTACGATCATGACCGACGAGGACATGGCCGATAGGATTTACATCGAACCGCTTACCGTGCCCGTGCTCGAACGAATTATCGAGCGTGAACGTCCTGATGGTGTGATCGGAACTATGGGTGGGCAGACTGGTCTAAACCTAGTAGTCGATCTCGAAAAGGCCGGAATTCTGGATAAGTACAACGTCAAGACACTTGGTACTACGGTTGCAACTATCGAAATGGCTGAAGACCGAGAGCAGTTCCGTGATTTGCTGGAACGCCTTGGTGAGCCAGTGCTTCCTTCGTTTGCAGTCGAGACCGTTGAAGATGCAGTCGAAGCAGGTCACAAGATCGGTTATCCGGCAGTTGTTCGTCCTGCCTACACATTGGGTGGGACCGGTGGTGGTATCGCCCAAAATGAAGACGAACTTCGTAAGATCGCCACAGGCGGAATATCCGCCAGTAAAGTTGGTCAGGTTCTTATTGAACAATCGTTGCTTGGCTGGAAAGAAATCGAGTACGAAGTGATGCGAGACGGTGACGGAAACGTCATCACGATCTGCAACATGGAAAACCTTGACCCTATGGGAGTACACACCGGCGACTCTATCGTTGTGGCTCCAAGCCAAACTCTCAATGACAAGGACTACCAGCGTTTGCGCACTGCATCGCTGAATATTATTTCTGGGCTCGGCATCAAAGGTGGCTGCAATGTTCAACTTGCTTACCGACCCTCAAACATGGTTGCTGAGGTAGTTGGTGAAGGTGCTGGTTACAACGATGAAGGCTCGATGTACTACGTCATTGAAGTGAACCCTCGCGTGAGCCGATCTTCAGCATTGGCATCGAAGGCGACGGGTTACCCGATTGCTCGTGTTGCAGCGAAGATCGCCCTCGGTAAGACGCTCGACCAGATTTCTAATGCTGTTACTGAGAAGACGACTGCCGCTTTCGAGCCTGCGCTCGACTACTGCGTCGTAAAGATTCCTCGATGGCCGTTTGATAAGTTCCCGACTGGCGATCGTTCTCTGGGGACTCAAATGAAGGCGACCGGGGAGGTGATGGCGATTGATCGAACGTTTGAGGCGGCTTTGCAGAAGGCTGTACGTTCGCTTGAAAATGGTCGGGGATCGTTGCTTTGGGAAGATCCTGAATGGGGGAATAACGGTCCCCCAGACCTGTTGGCTGACGACGATCGTATTTGGAAACTGACTGCCGCTATTCGTGGCGGTCGTACGGCTGAATCGGTAACGCTGGAGACCGGCGTTGATCCGTGGTTCACAAGTGCGCTTCAACGAATTGTCGGAATGGAACGAAAACTGCTTGCTGAAGAAATTACACCTGATTTGATGTGGAGCGCCAAGCGACTTGGTTTCTCCGACTCGCAGATCGGCACACTTGCCGACTACCTGCCTGAGCAGGTCCGCACCATGCGAAAAGATTGGGAACTGAAGCCCGTATACAAGATGGTCGATACCTGTGCTGGTGAGTTTCAGGCTGTAACGCCTTATTTCTACTCCACGTATGAGCAGGAGAACGAAGCTCTTCCAACCGGTCGTGAGACAGCGATAGTTTTGGGTAGTGGTCCGATCCGAATAGGTCAGGGCATTGAGTTCGATTACTGCTCGGTTCATGCTGCTTGGGCGCTTCAAAAAGCTGGCGTTGAATCAGTGATGATCAACTCGAATCCTGAGACGGTTTCGACAGACTTTGACACTTCAGATCGTCTTTACTTTGAACCTCTAGATGAAGAGAGTGTTCGGGACATTATTGAGAATGAAGGTGGGGGAATTGCTGAGAACAACCCCGCTTCGATGGTGCAGTTTGGTGGCCAGACCGCCATCAACCTTTCGCAATTGTTAGGCGTTGCAGATCTACCGGTATTGGGTTCAGCACCCGACGTGATCGACTTGGCTTCGGATCGTGGTCGGTTCGAGGAGGTGACTTCACGACACGGATTGCCACAGCCTCCGGGTGGAATGGCTTCTAACGTTGAAAGTGCACTTAAGGTCGCTAATAACGTCGGTTATCCGGTTTTAGTGCGACCTAGCTACGTGCTGGGTGGTCGAGCAATGGAGATCGTTCAGACTCCGGCTGAAGTAGTTCGATATTTCGAAATGGCGATGAGAGAATTCCCGGGTCAGACGATTCTTATCGATCACTACCTAACGGGACTCGAAGTTGAAGTGGACGCAGTTTGCGACGGCGAAGATGTGCTTATTCCTGGAATCATGCAGCACATCGAGAGGGCAGGAGTTCACTCTGGGGATTCGATGGCTGTTTACCCGGCGCAGTCGCTGACTGAGGCGGAGGTCGAGACGATTGTCGACTACACACGTCAAATCGGGTTAGCGTTGGGTATTGTTGGACTAATGAACATTCAATTCGTAGTCGCAGGTGGCGGTACTTACCGAGGATTCAATAAGAGCGGTGCAAACGGTAAATCTGGTGAACCAGAAATTTACATTATCGAAGTGAACCCACGTTCTTCACGAACTATTCCGTTCATTTCAAAGGTCACTCGAATTCCGATGGTTCGTATTGCTACTGACGTAATGCGCGGCAAGTCCATCAAGGAACAGGGCTATAAAGGTGGGCTCGCCAAGAATCAAAACCTAATTGCGGTGAAGGCACCGGTGTTCTCGATGTCGAAGCTTGCAGGTGTGGATACATACCTTGGTCCAGAAATGAAATCGACTGGCGAGGTTATGGGGATCGACACCACGTTTGAGGGTGCAGTTACAAAAGCGCTTCTTGGTTCGGGACTAAACGTTCCTGCAGGTGGTTCAGTGCTGCTGAGCATTGCTGACCCTGACAAAGCCGATGCGCTGGGTCTTGTTCGTACTCTCGATGAAGCGGGGCATACGATTTACGCTACGAGCGGAACAGCCGAGATGATCCGCGCTATGGGTATTGATGTTAATGAAGTTGAGAAACGACTTGAAAGTAGTGATGGTCGAACGGTTGTCGACATCATAGAGGATGGAACTGTGAGCGCCGTGGTGAATACGGTGACTGGCGATCGTTCGACAATGCAGGATGGTTTTCACATACGTCGTTCAGCTTCCATGCAGCGCATTCCGTGCTTTACGTCTATCGACACCGCACGTTGTGCTGTTGAGGCTGAGGGTTCGGTTGCGGGGGTAACTGGTGGTCAGGCTTATAACATCAAGACTCTGGCTGAGTACCTAGATGGCAAATAGGATGTTTGTTACGGCTTGGCTGCGGCTATGCTGAAACTACATAGATTCCTATGGTTTGGACGATTATTTGGGTGACCACTGTGAATAGGTCTGGACTATCCCACGCGTAGCTGTCGTGTGCAGCGTTTGGTAGTTTGACGCCGTGCCGTTCGCCGATGGCTTTGGCGTAGGCATGCCCGATTCGCAGGACGGTGCAGTAGTCGATCCGGGCATCGTCTATTCCTGAAGCTCATAGCCTTGCTCCAAGTAATCAGTGAGGGCTATTTTGAGTATTTTTATCGAACTCTGCTTTTGGAATTCCTATGCCGTCAGTAGGTCCGGTGGGTAGGATCGTTTTGGTTACAGCAATACCGTATTCCGGGTGGGTTACCAGAGTAGTCGCCTAGTCGATCAATCCGGATATTTCGCCGTTGTGGTCCAAGATATTTTTTGGGTGTAGATCGCCGTGGCATATTGATAAGTTGCCTGAATAGCTTCGGCAATCGTGGTTATGCCACCGAGCATACGAGTTGAGTTATCAGGTTAGTGGGATCGAGGTGATGCATACCTATTTGGAGCTTTGCCGTAATTCCGTGAAACCTTGGGATGATATCTGGCTCGGCCAGTATGGTTTCATACAAGCTCAATCTAGGTAATCTCTCCATCAGGAAAAACGGTCGGCGAAGCAACATTTCGCCTACGGAATCTATCGTGACTCCCGGAACCACATATCCTCCGGAAGCTGCGGCGTTTTAACGATCGATGCTCTGACGACTCTATGGACTTCATTGGGATAATTGTTGCGAATACCGAGGTGAATTCTTGTTGGATCTCAAGTCCTTTGTGTCTTTCAATTGTTAGTGCGTTCTGTACCAGCACAAAAAAAGACCCTGCAAATGCAGGGTCTTCAGGTGACAATTGGTGAAGTAAGGGGGCTAGACCTTGGCGGCGCTAACCGATAGCCATACTCGTGGAACAGTCTTTAGTTCCATTTCTTCCCATATTTGTCCAAGGCCTTTTTGCAGCGCTTCACGTCCGATATCTAATGGGACGCCGGGCATAACGCCTTCGATCCAGTCAGAGAATCCGGAGATGTGGTGCCATCCTTCGTGCGGCACTTCGACTCGATTGAAGTCGTTGACCAGCACTTTGAATCCGGCGTTCTCAACTAAGTCGATATAGTCTTGAGCTTTAAGCTGAACTCGAGATTCGACTTTCTGGGACTTGTCGGCAGATAGGCCATGCTCACGTTTCAGAATGCGGAGCGATCGCATCATCCACTTACGGAAGAACAGCAGGCTGTCGTCTGGGTGCGAACCTTCGTAGAACGAAGTGTTGAAGGCGAAGATTCCGTTGGTCTGAAGCTTCTCTTTGATCTGGTTGATCAAAACCGTCTTTTCCGGAACGTAGTGAATCGAGTTGCAGTAAACAACTGCGTCTACCTTGTCTTTAACCGCCCCTGTGAGATTTTGCACCTCAGAGTGGACATACTTGATGGCAACATCCTTACGCTCACCAATTTCTTCCGTAGCTGCTTTAAGCGCAGTTGTGGAGTGGTCGACAGCGTAAATTACCGTGTCCTTAGCCGACTGAAGCCGTTCTAAGATAAGTTTGGTAATTCCGCCGGTACCACACCCTAGGTCGACGATTTTTCGTTGCTTGCCAACTTCGGCAAGATCGAGCAAACGTTCATTTACCTTGGTGTAAAAAGGTAGGTTGGAGAAGCTTGTGAAGTTGTATTCTTCGCTAGCTGAGACCAAATTGATGCCTCATGATCCGCTGCATTGGCAGCGCTTGTTCAAATTCGATCCCAGTTATGATCGCTGTAGATCAGCCACGCCTCTCAGCAGCGACTTTTCGATTCTATCAGAGGTTGCTCATTTCATTAAGGAAATTCCGCTGTTGTTACGCCGTCATTCAGTTCAATCCGTACTCGGTTTAATGTTATTAGCACTTGCCACATCTTGCGGTGGGAACTCGGGCGATGATGTGCCACTGATATTCGCGGCGGCTTCACTTTCAGATGTGCTTACTGAATCGGCCGATATATACGAGCGAAAAACTGGGAGACGGGTTGAGTTAAGTTTTGGCGGATCTCTGACGCTGGCCAATCAAATCGCTAAGTTGGGTGCACCAGCTGACGGGGTTTTCTTTGTAGGCGAAGAACCTAAGATGATTTTGGACGAGTTGGTGAGCCCGGTTCCCAATGGCAGCATTGGATTAGTTAATACTCTGCTTGTGATCGCTTCCAAAGATGCCGAACATATCGGTACATTGGGTGATCTGGCTGCGTCCGATGCTCGAGTTGTTATCGCCGATCCGTTGTTGGCTCCTGCGGGTCAGTTTGCCAAACAAGCGCTTGAATACGCCGGTGTTTGGGAAGAGATCGAGAGCGATTTGATATTTGCCGTGGATGTGCGGGCTGTGTTAGCTGCTGTGGAATCGGGTAATTCCGACTATGGAATCGTCTATCGTACAGATGCTTTCCGATCGGATTCGATTTCGATCATGATCGAGATGTATGAAGGCTATTCGCCTATTGTTTACGTTGGTCGATCATTGAAGCTGGCTGAGAATTCGGCTTTTGCGGTCGAATTCTATGAATTTCTTTCTAAATCGGTCGAGGTTCGTGATGTCTTCGAGTCCGCTGGATTTACAATCGGATTCGCCGGATCGTCCGGTACTTAAAATATTGTCCATTACCTATCTATAGCCATGAACTCTGATATTTCCATAGTTGCACTATCATTGCAGATCGCATTTGTCGCTACTGCTGTGACGTTGCCTGTTGGCATGTTTGTCGCGTGGCTGCTGGTTCGGAAGCAGTTCCGTGGCAAGTTTGTTCTCGATGTGTTCGTTTCATTGCCATTGGCGCTTCCGCCCGTAGTGGTCGGGTATGCGCTGTTGTGGTTTGTTGGAACAAACGGCTGGATAGGGCGATTGAGCGAGTCGTTGTTCGGGTCGACCTTGGCGTTCACGTGGATAGGGGCGGCTTTGGCGGCGGCTATTGTGTCGTTACCGCTGGTTGTTCGTTCGTTTGCAGCGGCTCTCGCAGGTGTTGATCCTCGACTGGAAGTTGCTGCGCGGGGGCTTGGTGCGGGATCGATTCGTACGTTCCTGACGGTCACACTCCCTCTTGCTTATCGAGGCGTGATCGCTGGTGTGCTTCTCGGGTTTGTTAGGGCGTTATCTGAATTTGGAGCAACAATTATCGTTGCGGGAAACATTCCGGGGCGCACGCAGACTCTTCCATCGGCAATATTTACGCGTATCTCGGCAGGGAGCACTGACGATGCTTGGCGTCTTGCGCTGATATCGGTTGTTCTGGGCGTAATTGCGTTGGCTATTCACAACTGGTTGCTGAAGCGAACAGCGAACGGAATATATAACTCGAACGGTGGGACTCGATGATTTCGTTCGATCTCCATCTAAATCATCCTGATTTTTCGCTGAGTGCAAAATGCGAATTCGATGATGGAATCACGGCGGTATTTGGTCCTTCGGGAGCTGGGAAATCTAGCCTTCTGAACTGCATTGCAGGTTCGATCAAGCCAAGCGGTGGTTGGATTACTTTAGACGGAACTACTTTGTATTCCGGGTCCGACCGGGTTTGGGTATCACCTGAAAAACGTCGAATTGGCACTGTGTATCAAGATGGAGCACTGTTTCCTCACCTTAATGTCCGAAAGAATATTGAATTCGGATGGAAGCTGTTGCCGGAAAGCCAGCGACGACTTGATCCGCTTGAGATCGCGGATTTGCTTGGCCTGACGAATCTTATTGATCGTGCTCCAAGCGAACTTTCTGGCGGTGAACGTCAAAGGGCCGCTATCGCACGGGCACTGGCTACATCGCCAGCGTTGCTACTTCTTGACGAGCCTTTGGCATCGCTTGATGCTGCACGGCGCGGCTCAATATTGAATTATTTGAAGCGAGTCCACGCCGAATTTAGTATGCCAATGATCTATGTGTCGCACTCGATTTCGGAGGTCGTTTCGATAGCGTCGTCGGCGATGTTGTTGAGAGGCGGTGAGATTGAAGGATTCGGTAGGCCATCGACGTTGTTGCTCGGGGATACATCTCCGGGCGACGAAATCGATAGTTTCGACAATATTCTCGATGGTATTATCGGTGACTCTACGGATGAGCTGACGACTGTACGGGTTGGGGAAGTAGATATCTCAACTCGGCACCAAAATAAGAACTCTGGTGACAGAGTTGTCGTTTCACTTGGGGCTAATCAGATAATTTTGGCGACTGACGAGCCAACAAATATTTCGGCCCGGAATATCCTTAAAGGAAGCGTTTTGGAAATCTGGTCTAACACTCGCAAAGTGTTTGTTGAAGTAGACATAGGCGAAAAATTTATCGTTGAACTCACAGAAAACGCACTTAATGAGCTTGGTATAGCAGTTGGTCAGAACGTATTTTTAGTATTCAAATCAAGTAGCGTCGATGTTTACGGCGCTTGAGAATCCGAATCGCACTCTTATGAAACGTCCCTTAATGCTCGCAATAGTTGTCGGCATTCTTGCAATAGCAGTAGCCGCATGCTCGTCTGATCCCGAACCGACCGCAACTCCTCGTCTGACTGCTACTTCCGCTGTGTCGAATCCGACGGTTGTCGGCCCGCCGGTTATACCTTCGGATGCTGAGGTTGATCGCAAGACGGCGATGTTGTTGGGCCTCGATTTGCATCGCCAGCTCTGGGCAACTCGTCCCTCAAACAACTATAAATTTGGGTTTCAGTGGAACGTCGGTGACCTTGCATATGAGAGAGCAAATGTAGAGGTAAGGGTTCTTAAGAATGAACTCGAGGCGGTTTTGTGGGCCGACAATGCTGTCAGAGTTGATGGGACTGAGCCGCCAGGGTTTGAAGTGCCTTCTAAGCCTAATTACGATGATTATTACACCATTGATGGTTTATTCGCCGTTATCCAGGAAGCTATAGAAAGTGATCCAGCGCGGGTATCCCTCGGATTCGATTCGATATTCGGATTTCCGACTTCAGTTGTAATCGAATTCCCGGCGAGCAGTGAGCATAAGGACGTTTCGTTCTTTGCGGCACAGCTCGTTGCGATTGCGGGTCCGCCTGATTAATGTGGATTAGCCTAGATTGGTTTTTCCAGTAGGGTAGAAGTCTAGTAGTACTCAGCTTTCGCAGAGCGGATTGTTTTTGATCCAGATTCGCGCGGCTGGACATCGAGTTGAGCATGGGAATCGCTCCACAAATTAGCGACGGACTCAAGCTTCGAATCGAAGAGTCGGTGGTAATCGACGTACTTATTTCCGTAGACCTTTCACCACTTACACAAAGAGTTGGTGACCGGTGTTGTACGCCGCTCCTGTGATTAGAAAGATTCTGAAGTCAATTCAACTTGACAATGAAATCGATCGTCGATGCTCGCAGTAATTGTGAGATAATTGCTATTCGGTAATCGCGTTATCTGACCTGACAGGAGCCACCATTGGAGACGATGTTCGAGAGACTGGATGCAGCAGCAGCCAAGATGGAGAGTTTCGTTTGTGTGGGCCTTGACCCCACTCCTGCACGCGTTCCTATCGACGATATATTGGCTTTTAACTGCGCTATTGTCGATGCCACTAAAGATGTGGTCTCAGCCTTCAAGCCTCAGTTTGCCTATTACGAGGCGATGGGAATGGAAGGTTTCCGTATTCTTGAAAAAACGATCCAACACATTAGAAACGTTGCACCCGATCATGTGATTGTTGGCGACGGCAAACGTGGTGATATTTCGACTACCGCAATTGCGTATGCGACTGCCATGTTCGAAACTTGGGATGTGGATATTGCGACGATCTATGCCTACCAAGGAAGCGATTCGGTTGAGCCGTTCCTGCAGTATCCTGGCAGAGGTGTTTACATTGTTTGCCGAACATCGAACCCTAGTTCTAGAGATATTCAGGACCTCGTTGTAGATGGTTCAGATCAGAAAGATCAAGTATTTGATCGAGTGGCCGATATGGCAGATCGATACGCTGGTTCAGAGAATGTTGGGCTGGTAGTTGGTGCGACATATCCTGTCGATTTGCGTGCGCTGCGGTCTAAGCACGCTGCGCCTCATTTCCTTATACCGGGGGTCGGTGCACAGGGCGGTGTAGCAGAAGAGACAGCGCGTGCTGGTGTGAACGAACAAGGCGGAGGATTCATCGTGAACTCGTCACGTGGGATTATTTACGCATCGAGCGATCCTAAAGATTTCGATATTGCTGCTCGGACAGAAGCCGAAAAACTGAAGATTCAGCTCAACGATGCACTAAAGCCGAACGGCTTTTTCACTGCTGAAAAAGTGACAGTCGAGTAGCTCGCATTATTTAGCGGTGGATCGTTTGTATGCCAGTAACCCCTTTTACCGTTGGCGATCGTATAACCCTTAAGAAGAAGCACCCTTGTGGTGGTTTCGAGTGGGAGGTTTACCGTATTGGTGCCGATATTGGGATGAAGTGTTTGACGTGTGAACGTCGGATGATGCTGACTCGTCGGGATGCCGAGAGAAGAACGGTAGCTAGGGTTGAAGCAGGTAGCGATGTTGGAGACGATTCGGAATTTCAGTCGGCGCCCAATGCCGAATAACTATCGGGATCAGTGACGTTTTAATTGCCGTATTAGCTTGTACTCGGTGTAACCTTGTTCTCGCTTCAGAACTGCAATCTGGCGCTGACGCTGAACGCAGGCGTATCGTGTTGGCACAATGTCAGCGACGAACAATTGGATGGAGGTTGACATAATGATGGAGCTGGTAATCGACAGCATTCGGATTAGTTTGTTGAACCACCAACGCGTCGTGATTTTGAAGCAGAAGGAAATCGATCGATACCTTCCGATTTGGATCGGTCCACCTGAGGCTGATGCAATCGCTGTTCGGTTACAAGAAGTATCTGTCCCGCGTCCTTTAACGCATGATTTGTTGCACAATTCCATTAAAAACCTTGGCGGTGTGATCGACCACATCGTGGTTTCGAGCATGGAGAACGATACCTACTACGCCACGATCGTAGTTCAGCAGGGCAATAATACGGTTGAGATTGACGCTAGACCTTCCGATGCTCTGGCACTTGCGGTTCGGGCTGGCGTTCAGATATTTGCAGCACCTGAAGTAATGGACAAATGTGGAGTGCGTCTCGACAAGGAGAGTGGTCTTGCTACTGTTGGTCAAGACGCAGCGGGTTCCGCTAATCCTCCTGCTCGTGAAGTAGGTGGACCTATTGGAGCCGAAGAAGCAGAAAAGCTATCGGTCTTCGCCGACTTCATCGAATCACTTGATCTCGGCGATATGGATACGCCGAGCGGTGACATTGACGGTCCTATCGGTGACAAACCGGGTGGTGATGAGCCTGTCTCGAGTGGTTAATCGGTCTGGACAAGCTGATGCGGTTGGTAATAATGGGCCCTGTATTTCACAGGGTCTTTTCCTTTAATATGCTTGTTAAGTCGTGTTTCAAGTTTGTTTCAGTTGGTTGATTTCATAGCGGCGACGAAATAGGCGAAGTATCAGCTTGAAAAAATTAGCCGTTTTAGTAGATATTCCGTTTGGAATCTGATGGGCTTGTGGTAGCATTTTCAATCGGTCATTTAGAGCAGGGGGTACCTTGTCGGACGCACCAGAATCGCCTCCCGAGTCATCGGATCAGGATAACGAAACCGGTGGTTTGCCAGTTTCATCCTCGGATCAAGCAAAAAGTGGCTGGCCCGCAACAATTGCGTTGCTGGGGCGAGTAGGTGGAATCGGCTGGTTTGTCGGTACTGCTATCGCTCTGGGTGCATATGGTGGGTATTGGCTCGATCGACAATTTGAAACGGCTCCTGTCCTCACAATCGTTGGGCTGGCGCTGGGTGTGACAACAGCATTTGTTGGCATGTTCCGGCTTATCAGCATGATTAGAAGAGGGCGGTAATAGCCAGCAGAGAACGAAAGAGAATCAGGTAAAGGCCGCTTGGGAAAGCTTTTTTCTAATCCCAAACTCCTTGTAATCGCCATCGCTGCTGTTGCAGCGCTGTTAGTCTCCGTAGCCGGTGGCGCACTCGGTGCATCATTTGGTTTGGGGTTCCTTGGCGGTCCGATTCCGTTTATCTCGATCCCGGCCGAACGAGTTACCTACATTGGTAGTTACCCTCTCCTTAACTCGACTGTCATGTTCTGGTTCGGCGGAGTTATTCTTCTATTCATAGCTTGGCGAGCGGGTCGAAACGTAAAAGACGTTCCATCTGGCTGGCAAAACTTGATGGAGATGATTTACGAATTCTTCAGCAATACCGTTGATGGTGTTGCTGGGGGAACACCGAAAGCGGGTCGACGTTTCCTCGCTTTGGTTTCCACAATTTTCTTGGTAGTTATGATTATCAACTGGGTTGGAATTCTCCCTGGTGTTGGTTCAATCGGTCGGATCGAAACGATCGACGAGTGGACGCACCACCACTTAGAAGCGTTTGAGGCTGAAGTCGAAGAGGCCCACCCCAATTACACTCACTCTACAAAAGATGAGATCGGTCAAGTCGAAGCCGCTGCCCTAGTTCACCTTCTTGAAGAGCATGCCGCCGACACATTCGTAGCGTTCGACGGTTCAATTGTTCCTTTGGGGCGCGGTGAGCAGCAGCGTGTTCCTCTGAGCAATATTATTGGGTTCAGCAGCGATGATTTGGAAGTTATTGAAAAAGCCGTGAAAGACGATTCACTGGCGAGCGGTAAAGCTCACGAGGCTCTTGAGAGGATTCACCACGACATCGAAGCTGGTGTTGTGAAGACCGAATTTATTTATGATAAGGGCGGCAATAAAGAAGCAACCTACAACTTCATTGGCAAGAAGGTCGGACTGTTGGTCCCTTACCTTCGAGGTGCTTCTACCGATATCAACACAACGCTTGCGATCGCGTTGGTTGCTATGTTCACGGTTCAGTTCTGGGGCTTCCGAGCTTTGGGTGTTCGTGGATACGGTGGGAAGTTCTTGGTCAACCCGATTACAAAGGGTCCGATCGCAACATTTGTTGGTGTACTTGAGGCGTTTGGTGAGCTTACTCGAACGATCAGTTTTACTTTCCGTCTATTCGGTAACATGTTTGCCGGTGAGATTCTGCTTATAGCGATGGCATTTCTGCTGCCGCTTGTCGGAATCATCCCATTCATGGGTCTGGAATTGTTTGTGGGCGTTATCCAGGCGTACATCTTCGCAATGCTCACTCTTGTATTTGGCGTCATGGCAGTCGCGAGTCACGGTGATCACGACAGCCACGCGGAGGATCACTGAGAACAGCGATCCCCTTGATTAAGGCGTGGTGGCGTGGCGATATAAAAAGCGCCGTGATTGGCCACCGACGCATAGAACGAAGTTACTAGGAGAAATAAATTGGAAGCAGATGCAGTAAAGCCTCTGGCAGCAGCAATCGCAATCGGCGTTGGCGCTCTTGGCCCAGCCCTTGGTATTGGATTGTTGGCAGGTAAGGCTATGGAAGCTTTAGGTCGAAACCCTGAGGCTACCGGTCCTGTTCAGCAGAACATGATTCTTGCCCTTGCGTTCGCAGAAGCTATCGCTATTTATGCGTTGGTTGTTGCGATCATCATCCTATTCGTCTAAT
>CAWVYJ010000022.1:0-29493 GCA_963934365.1 uncultured Dehalococcoidales bacterium
CATCGACCGAAATACCCGCGTTGTCTGGCGTTGATGGTCCGGGCGAAACGACGACTCGTTCGGGATTAAGTGCAGCAAGTTGCTCGATGGTCGCTTTGTCGTTGCGGACGACTTCAACCTCGGCTCCAAGTTCGGAAAGGTACTGGAAAAGGTTGTATGTAAAACTGTCGTAGTTATCGATAAGTAGAAGCATATTAATTAGTCGCTAATAAGCTGCATTGTCGCAGGCTGTGGTATTTCGGGTGAAGACTGATCGTCGCTTCGCCAATAATGATCTTGTGTTGCTTCGGCACGTGCTATTGCCAACAAAGGCGCTTTTGCCTTCTGGATTGATTTGATCACAGCACTAACCGGTACAACATCGTAGTTCTTCGATGCACGTGTGAACTCTTCACTTGTTGTGGTGAAGATTGGGTTAGGCACCTGCCGACTCCTCAGCGTGGTCGATGGCTCGCATGAGTGCGCCCATTTTGTGAAGGGTTTCTTCGTACTCGGTCTGCGTATCGCTATCGGCAACGATTCCACCACCGGCCTGAAGGTATGCAACTCCGTCTTTCATAATCATGGTTCGAAGCGATATTGCGGTATCCATGTTCCCTGTGAAACTGAAGTAGCCGACAGCCCCAGAGTAGGGTCCACGTTTATCGGGTTCGAGTTCGGCGATGAGTTGCATCGCACGAACCTTTGGGGCACCTGAAACGGTTCCTGCCGGGAACGCTGCTTTCATGGCGTCGAACATGTCGTACTTATCGGATAGATCGCCCGTTACGTGCGACACGATGTGCATCACGTGCGAGTACTTTTCGATTCCGAAACTCTGTTCAACGTTGACGCTCCCGGGGTTCGAAACGCGCCCAACGTCGTTTCGTCCGAGGTCGAGCAGCATTACGTGTTCTGCTACCTCTTTTTCATCGTTGATCAGCTCTTTTTCGAGTTCATCATCGTGTTCAGGAGTTGTGCCTCTGGGGCGAGTTCCGGCGATAGGGTGAACCGCCATTTTTCCGTCGATTACTTGGGTTAGAAGTTCTGGTGAAGCACCGACAATCTCAAAACCGTCCAGTTCGAGAAAGAACATGTAAGGCGATGGGTTGATGGCTCTAAGTGAGCGGTACATATCGAACGGTTTGACTGGCGTTCGTCTTGAAAGTCGTTGCGAGAAGACAACCTGAATGACTTCACCGTCTTGAATCGCCTGCTTGCACTTAGCGATTGCTTCGCCGTAGTACTCACGCGTCATATTTGGCACGTACGGCTGACCGGTGATTTCGCCATGATCGAGCGGTGACTGGTCGAGATCACGAACTGAGCCGTAATCGAGATTGAGATCGCGTGAAGTGAATCCTGAAGTTGGCAGGAAGTTTCGTCGCGCTCCACTTTCAGGAACAGGCTTATCGAGTCGTGCGATGACTTCTTCGATCTTCGCAGTTGCACGTTCGTAGCTCGCTTCGACGTCGCCGTTTATTACAGCGTGAGCGACTACGAATATTGTGTGCCTGACGTGATCGAATATGAGGATAGAGTCGGTGAGCATGAACACGGATTCAGGGACATCGAGGCCAGACTTTTCGTCTGAGATCGGCGGAACTGACGGCTCGAAGTAGCGGATGGTGTCGTAGGCGAGGTAGCCGACTGCCCCGCCGTGGAACTTTGGTAGTCCTTCGACGGTTGCGTACTTTATGTTCGACATTCGATCTCGAATAAGCTCAAGAGGGTCGACTTCACCGTGTTCGGTTCCGACTCCCGTTGTGAGTATTTCCGATGGCTCAGTGCCTAGCATGCTGTAGCGCGCCAGGTTCTCTCCACCTTCGACCGATTCGAAGAGGAACGAGTGCTTGCCGGTCCCTGTTTTAAGGTATGCAGAGACCGGTGTCTCAAGGTCTGCGCTTATTTCGCGATAGATCGGAATCAGATTGTGATTAGAAGCGAGGTTTTTGAATGTCGAAAGATCGGGTGTGTAGTTGGGCATGACAAATATTTCCAGATGGATTGAAGTTGTACTAAGTGGGTTAGTTAAAACTTCGCCAGCAGGAGGATTGGTTATTTATTGAGTTTTCGATTCGGTTGATCATGGAAATTGTTGCGATTTGAATGGAATGAACGGAGAAAACTTAACTCGTAATTACCAGTTCTTGGTGTAGCTAGAGATTCGCATTGCATCTCTTACTTGTTTCATTGTTTCGGCTGCGACAATTCGCATTCGCCCAACGCCGTCCATGATCGCCTCTTCAACTAGGTTCATGTTTGCTTCGTAGTAAGCTCGCTTCTCACGTATCGGGTCTAAGAAATTATTGAGCGCTTCGGCTAGAGCCATCTTTACTTCGACGTCACCGATCGTTCCTTTTCGGTAGCGAGCTTTGAACTCGTCAATCTGTTCCGTGTTTGGGTTGAATGCATCGTGGTATTCGAATACCGGATTACCTTCGACCTTGCCGGGAGTATCGGCTCGGATTCGGTTGGGATCGGTGTACATGCTCTTCACCTTCTTAGTGACAGTCTTTGCGTCGTCGGAAAGCATGATTACATTGCCCTTCGACTTGCTCATCTTGCCTTGTCCGTCGGTTCCTGAGAGTCGAGGAACTCTGCCGACTAACGAATCGGCTTCAGGGAAGACAGGGTTGAACATGCGGTTGAACTTGCGGGCAACTTCACGAGTCATTTCGATGTGTGGAAGCTGATCGTCGCCAACCGGAACCAGATGCGCCTGCGGCAGCAGAATATCGGCTACTTGGCTCATCGGGTAGTTGAAGAAACCAACTGTGCGTTGTTCCACATCGAGATCGTCTAACTCGCCCTTGAGAGTTGGGTTGCGTTCGAGCATGCCAAGAGGCGTGATGAAGCTGAGTAACATCGTGAGTTCTGCGAACTCAGGAACATAGCTCTGGACGACAAATGATGATTTATTTGGATCGAGTCCGACTGACAACCAGTCGAGCGTGACCTGCAGCACGGAATCACGAATAAGATCGATGTCGTGGAAGTGGTCGCCGAGTGCTTGGTAGTCGGCGATCAGGAAGTAGCAGTCGTACTTATCCTGTAGCTCGATCCAGTTGTGGAGCGCTCCGACGTAGTGCCCCACATGCAGGGCTCCGGTGGGTCGTATGCCGGTGAGGATTCGCTTTTTAGTAGGCGCTGCCATGATGTCGGTCGATTCTCGATTTGTTTACTAGTGGTGTTCGCTAGTACTTCGTCGAGGTTTTTATCGCCCGAAAATTGAGCATAAAAAAACCTCACTCCCAAATGAAATAATTTTCAAGGGGCGAGGTATGTATCCCGCGGTGCCACCCTTATTACTGCATCACGTTTGGCGAAGCAGTATCTCTGTCGGACACACGATCAAGGCTATTTAAGATCGTAGGTCCTAGGCTCTGATAACGGTGCCCACTCCGCCGGAAGCTACTTGCCTAAGCTTTTGCCTCGAAGCTCACGGGTCCATTCGGTTCCGGTCGTGATATCGGGCTTCCAGCTGCCCCGACTCTCTTTGATCCGTAACGAAACTTACTAGTCCCGATCAACGCCAATATGAAATTCGAACTGCACTCGAGGATAAGCCCTAACGACACCATCAGTCAATTTTCAATATAGATCTTCAGTGTGATTAATCTATTTAGTACGGGTCCTGTTACGCATTGCATGTGAGTGTCCAACAAGTAGTAGTGGCGAGAGGATGACCCCAATAATTCCGAGGAGCCTGCGTCTCTGAGAATCAGACGAGTCGTGGTCCAACTCTGGATCCCTTATTGCAGATGGTGGTGGTGGTGTCGGTGCAGCCGTCGGGGTGGGTGCAGGTACCGGTGCAATCTGCGGAACTGCAGTCGGTGCGGTAGGTACCGGTGTGTTTGCAACGGGAGGCGGTACTGGCTTAGACCTCCCTGCAGAAGAGCCCTCTTACTCTCCATTGATTCTTAAAGGCAGGTTGGATATAAGGCCTTCTACTCTATTCCTGAACGGTTACCTGCCCTGTCATGCTTGGGTGGATCACACAAAGGAACCCAAATGTTCCGGGCTCATTGAAGGCACGTTCAAAAGTCATATTGCCGCTGATTGTTTTCGAGTCGAATATCCCGTCTGTCGAAGTCACAGTATGGCCCCATGCGTCGAAGTTCTCCCATATTACTTTTGTCCCCTTTTTCACACTTATCTCGGACTCAGAAAAAACAGAGCCTTTTATCGTTGTTGTTCTGCTTATCACTTCAGGCGTTGGGATGGGTTCAGGGACGACTGTGGGTTTGGGAGTTGGGGTCACAGCAGTATCTGTAGGTGTTGGTTCCGCGGTTGAAGCAGGCGGAGGATCCAGTGTAGATGTAGGGTCACCCACCGTTGTCGAAGTCGGTTTATCTGCTTTCGGGGTCTGTTCTACGGTTGATGAAAGGGCAGGAGTGGGAGTTACTGTTATGTTGAGTGATTCTTTAAGTCTTTCTACTACAGCAGTACCGGCTTTTGAAGCCACTGTGGGTCGAGCTACCGGGTGTGATCTCTGCACCCCTTTGGTCCGTGACACCTTTGTAGGGTTTTTCACAGGTGTAGGTGCGGCAGAACGTTCTCGTGTGGAAACTGCTTCTTTGGTTGGCTGCTCGGCTGGAGTTGGCGCCTGTGTGTGAACGGCGGTGGCTGTTTGAGACTCCATGATCTCTTTTTTACTGTTTTCAGAATTTTTAGGTTTATTTTCGGTAGCCTGTTTCGAATCTTGAGCAGATTCTGGATTTTCCACAGAAGCACAACTGGCCATCAGAATAAAGGCAAGTGGTACTGCTATTTGCACGAGTCGAAATGAAGCCGATCGCTGAAATTCTGACAACAAATGAATGTTCACTTTACCGCCATGTTTTATATGCCTTTTGAATCAGGTTACTTGCATCTGATGGGAGTTGAAAATATCAATTACTCTAATAATCTAAATAGTCTGTAATTCTACGTAAAATTCTGGTGCATAATTTGCACTCGGTTTCGATGTATTTCGTTAACCTGTGTCGTTGCCGACTTAGATTTCACATGTCAGTCTTTTTCGAACAGTCCGTTTCAATGGAGTTCTCTATGCCCGATAAAACGATATCGCCTTACGGCTCATGGGATTCGCCTATAACTGCTGAACTCATCACTCAGGGAGGGCTTCGGCTTGGTGAAGTTCGTGTAGATGGTTCGGATATCTACTGGCTTGAGGGTCGTCCGGAAGAGGCTGGTCGATACGTGATCGTGAAGCGATCTACCGACGGTTCGACTGCCGATGTGAACCCTGCGCCGTTCAATTCCCGAAACGCTGTTCACGAATACGGTGGCAGTGCATACGCCGTTAGGGATGGGGCGGTTTACTTCTCCAATTGGGATGACCAGCGAATTTACAAGGCGTCGACTTCAGGCGAGCCCGAAGCTATTACCGATGCGCCTTCCATAGAGCGGGGGGTTCGATTCGCTGATCTAAGGCTTACCAACGATTCAAGTTGGATTTTGGCGGTCAACGAAACGCATCACGAAGATCGTGAGGCTGACAACTCTATTGTCGCCGTTCCAACGAATGGAACCGGTGAGGTACGTATGCTGGCAAGTGGTCACGATTTCTATTCGTCTCCACGCCAAAACGCTACCGGCGACCAAATCTGTTGGCTGTCTTGGGATCATCCAAACATGCCGTGGGATGGATGTGAACTGTGGGTTGCCGATTTTGATTCGACTTCCGGTTTGGTTCGAAATGAACAAAAAGTAACGGGCGGAATCGGCACTAGTATTGTTCAGCCAGAGTGGGCACCAGACGGCACGCTCGTTTTTATCACTGATGAATCGGGTTGGTGGAATATTACGAAGTGGTCGAGCGGGAAAGTCACACCGATTCTTACCGAAGAAAAAGATCACGGCGGTCCCGCATGGGCGTTCGGATTCAGCACGTATTCGTTCTTGGAAGACGGAGCGATATTGCTGAAGGGCACCAAGAACGGCAAGGGCTTGCTGAGAATGGTGATGCTGAACGGTCGAGAAGTGGCTGAAACGGCAGTGGTACACACTTCGATATCTGAAGTGAATGTTATTGGCGATGAAGTCGCGTATATCGGCGCTTCACCAACTTCGGCAGCCGAGGTGGTTCGAGCATCTTTAAGCAGTGGGTCGGTGACGACACTGAAATCGTCGAGCGATATCGATCTTAATGATGCCTATCTTTCGATTCCCGAAGCGATCACGTTCCCATCGACGGACGATGGTGAAGCGCACGCTTTCTACTACCCACCGTCTAATCCTAATTTTGAATCTGACGGCAACGAAACACCACCGCTGCTGGTGATTAGCCATGGTGGACCAACAAGCGCTACGAGTTCCGCTCTGAGCCTGCCAGTGCAGTTCTGGACGAGCCGTGGATTTGCTGTGGTTGATGTGAACTATCGAGGTTCAACTGGTCATGGAAAAGCGTTCCGGGATGCGCTCAAGGGTAACTGGGGGATCTATGACACAGATGATTGTATTGCTGCTGCTAATTATCTTGTTTCTAAGGGACTTGCCGACACGAACCGACTTGCGATCAAGGGCGGATCAGCTGGTGGTTACACGACGATCAACGCGTTAACATTCGAGGATCGATTTGCGGTTGGTGCAACGTACTACGGCATCGCTGATCTAAGCGTGTTTATTGGCGATACGCACAAATACGAATCACGCTATTTGGATAGTCTGATTGGTCCGTACCCAGAGGCAAAACAGCTTTATCACGATCGGTCGGCGATTAATTTTACCGACCAACTTTCGTGTCCCATGATTATCTTGCAGGGACTCGAAGACAAGATCGTCCCGCCGTCTCAAGCAGAGATCATGGCGGGAGCGCTTCGTGAAAAGGGCATTCCGTTCTCACTCATGATGTTCGAAGGTGAACAACACGGGTTCCGGCAGTCGAAAAATATTAAAGCTTCTCTTGAGGGGGAGTTGTACTTTTATGGTCGGGTGATGGGATTCTCTCCAGCTGGTGAACTGCCAGGGGTGGAAATCGAGAATGAATCGGCGCTTTAGGCTACGTTGAAACGGGTTGGCTATCGAATTTATTTCGATCTGATTCACAAGGGAAAATATTGGTAGAAGAAACGAATCAACCAGATTCAATACTAGTTATTACACCGCACCCCGACGATTCGGAGTCGGCTTCTGGTGGAACAATTGCAAAGTGGTGCGCAGAAGGCAAGAAGGTCGTATTGGTCGTTTGTACCAATGGCGACAAGGGGACTAGTGATCGTTCGGTAAAGCCGGATGATCTAGCTGCGACTCGTGAAGTTGAAACATTGAACGCCGCCAAGGCATACGGCTTGGCAGAAGTTGTGTTTCTGCGAATGAAAGATCAGGGTCTTGAGGACAACGACGAGTTCCGAGAGAAGCTTGTGAAGCAGATTCGAATTCACAAACCTCGCTTGTTGCTAACTATCGATCCGAACCGACCATACATCCGGCATCGTGACCATTCGATGACGGGTCGAGTTGCCTTGGACGCTGTGTTCCCCTACGCCCGAGATCACGTTGCGTATCCAGAGCATATTGAACAGGGCATTGAGCCGCATAAGGTTGAAGAAGTTTGGTTATTTAGACCAGAACAGCCGAACATGCACGTTGATGTAACGGCCCACTTCGAAACACGACAAAACGCTTTGCACTCTCACGTAAGCCAAGTAGGTGAACGCAGCGATGAACGTGACGAACGCTCACGAAAACGGCTGGCCGAAACCGGCAAGAATTACGACGTAGAATTAGCCGAGCAGTTCATGAAAATAGAGATCGGATACTAGTGGATTGATTTCCAGTATGTGCTGAGGATGTAATATCCCCGCAGTTCAAGATTATCGCACTGAAAGTGAACCATGGATTTCGTTGCTATTGATGTAGAAACAGCAAACTCGGCAAGAGCATCGATTTGCCAGATAGGTGTGGTCAAATACTCGGGTGGAGTCATCTCAGACGAGTGGGCTACGTATGTTGATCCCGAAGGTGAGTTTGGAGTCTGGCAAGTTCGGGTCCATGGCATCGAGGCCCAGACAGTAAAGGGTTCGCCGACGTTTTCGGATGTAGTCGATGATTTATACGCATTTCTAGATGGGGCGATTGTCGTAAGCCATTCGTCATTCGATGAACAGGCGATTACAAAATCGGCTGCACGCTACGGAGTTCGTACCCCTCGGTCGAAATGGGTCGATTCAATCGCTGTTGCGAAGCGAGCATGGCCTGAGTTTTCGAGCCGGGGTTACAAGCTGGATCAGTTATGCGACCAGCTCGGGTACGAGTTTGAGCACCACGATGCTCTTGCCGACGCTAAAGCTGCGGGAAACGTGACGATCTGTGCTCTGAAACACGGTCGGCTAGAGTTAAGTGGATTTGCCGGCAATAGGCGCTTGTAGTTTAACTTTTGGTTATCGTCAGATCCTGAAATGGAATTCAGGATGACATTGCCAAAGCGAAATTCAGCCCTATCCCGCTCCTTCGCCGCCGTCGACGGGGAGTTCTACGCCGCTGATGAAGTCGGAATTTGACGAAGCGAGGAATAGCGCAGTGTTTGCTACTTCTTCCGGATCGGCGAAACGACCAGTTGGGATTTTGGATAGCTTGGCATCGCGTCTGGGGCTAGCAGGCCATGCGCTTTCGCCCATTGGCGTCATCGTGACCGTTGGCGCTACGCAGTTGGCTTGCACATTGTGAGGACCGAACTCGACTGCCATCGTTTGGGTCATAAGCTGCAGCGCCGCCTTGGAAGCACAGTAAGTCGCTCCGGTTGGAATTGCACGAATTGCGCCACGGGAAGAGATGTTTACGATCTTTCCGGATTTTCGTTCGATCATTCCGGGCGCAAATGCCTGGGTGAGCAGCATCGGTGCTAGCAGATTGACGTTCATGACAGTGTGAAACGTTTCGATATCTACATCGAAGAACGGCTGGTGTTTTGCGACTCCGGCATTGTTGACGAGAATGTCGACTCGCCCAAACTCTTCAAGAACGGCATTGGCAAGGTCTTTCACGTCATCGGCATCGCCCATTTCCGCCGTTTTGGTCCAGACCTTCACACCGTGTTTACGGGCTGCCTCGGCAGTTTGCTCCAGTTCTTCTTCGTTACGAGCTGTGAGAGCGAGATCGGCTCCCGCAGCGGCAAATAGTTCGGCAATCGATACACCGATGCCCTTGGAGGCTCCGCTGATGAAGGCGATTTTGCCTTTTAGAGAAATCGTTGGAGATGAAGTGGTCATAGGTACAGGCCTTTATTTGTTGCGTGAGGTCGGTGTCCAGCTGTTTGCACGATCGATTCGGTGTTGTATCGATGGATGAGAATGGAACAAGAATTCGACGATTGCGTTCGGACTCTTCTGAGAGAGATTTTGGTCGCCGAGTTTGTTCATGGCTGAGATAAATTCGTCACGCATTCCGGTGAGGTTGAGTGCGTATAGGTCGGCGGCGGTTTCAGCTTTGCGAGATAGCCAATTCGAGATTGGTAGAGCCACCAACGAGACGCCTGCTCCGACTATAAGAACGAGAGGGAGCCCGGCGATATCGTCGATGCTGCGAAGTCCGAGCGAATCGATCCAAGCTACAAGAGCTAGATCGATGACGAAGAAACTAATAAATATTAGAGCTGTCGATACGGCAAGCATCTTCCAAACGTCCCATCGAACGTGGTGGCCAAGCTCATGGGCCATAACGACTTCGATCTCTTCGATGGAGTTCGATTCGATTAGCGTGTCGGAGATGATGATGCGTCGTGTTCGTCCCCAGCCAGTTACGGCAGCGTTGGCTTTAGACGTTTTGTCGCCAAGATGCCAAACGTAGATGCCTTGAACGTGAGTGCCAATTTGATCAGCAAGGTCGAATAAACGGCCTTTGAGTTCACCTTCTGGTATTGGCTCGAACTTGTAGAATAGCGGCATTAGTAGCACTGGAACCAGAGCCATAAGGATGATGACCAGAATCGTCGCCCCGATCGCTGCCCACAGCCACCATGTATCGGGTTGAGATCGTAATAACCAGTACATTCCGGATATCAGACCAATCAGCAGTAATGACTGCAGCAGAGTTCCTTTAAGCCAGTCATAAATCCATCTGCCGATGGAAACTTTGCCTAGACCGAATTGCTTTTCTACGATGAACCCCGAGTACATCTCGAGCGGGAATTCGATTATTTGAAAACCAATACCAGTAACCAACAAAAACAGCACAACTACTAGCGCTGAGGACGAGGTCCAGCCTTCGGCTAAGTTGCGGATGGCTTCGGAGCCGCCTGAAAGCAAGAAAACTAGTGGTATCACTACGTTCAATGCCATCGATACGATTGAGATCGTTAGTTTTACGCGCTGGTAGCTTCTGGCGTTCGGCAGACTGAGTGCGTCTGTCGAGTGGTTCGTTGTCTGATCTGTTGTTTCGGGTGAGGTCATATTGTTGGCGATTAGGAGACGATGGCGATCTTGTTACGTTCGATAAGTGCGAAATCGATGTCGGCACCGAGTCCGGGTTTGTTGAATGCGTGAACGTTGCCTTTGGAATCGACTTCGATGTCGGTTTCGAGACCGTATTTTTGTGCCCCCGACGGTAACAACACTTCGAAGAATTCGCAGTTCTTCATTGCCATTATCGTGTGAAGATTGGCTACGTTGTTCAATGAGTTACCACCATGATGAACCTCGTAGTTCATATGAAAAGCCTCTGCGAGGTGTGCGGTTTTCATAAGCGCTGTAATACCGCCCTTGATCGCCACATCTCCTCTTAGGTAGTCAGTAGCCTTCTCGACTAACCACGGTGCGTAAGCGGTGAAACTTCCGGGCGAATATTCGGTCGCCATCAACGGAATGTGCAGCAACTGCTTTAGCTTGGTGTAGTTGTAGATATCATCATCGGAGAGCGGATCTTCGTACCAGTAGTAGTCGAGTTCCTGGATTGCTCGTCCGACTCGAAGAGCCTGTGGATAGTCGTAGGCCCATGTCGAATCGAGCATCAGGGTGTGATGATCACCGACAGCTTCGCGAATTTGAATGCAGCATTCAATATCGAGTTTGGGCTTGGTCGGTGGGTGGATTTTGTATGCGGTCCAACCTTCGCTCTTCATTTGTGCAGCTTCTTCTGCGTACACCTCAGGCTGTTGATAGACGGTCGATGAGGCGTATGCCTTCACGGTTGTTCGGTACGTCCCTAGAAGCTGGTGGATTGGCATATTGGCTGTCTTACCAGCGATATCCCATAGGGCGATGTCACACGCACCAACGACTCTGATTCCTGCTTTGCGAGTGAGTTGACTTAGTAACTGCCATAGACGCTCACGGTCGAGAGGATTTTGGCCGACCAAAACCGGCTTTAGGTATTTGATAAGCGACTGAACGTCGAGGCTCGCCGGTTGACTCGAGCTTCCAAGAAACGCGTGACCTTCAATGCCTTCGTCCGTTGATATGGTCACCAGTCCAAGATCGGATTCACCGCCGATTTTTCCCGACAGCGGACTGTAGTGGGTAGTCGGGATACCTTCCCACTTGAATAGCTTAACGGTTACGTCGGTGATTTTCATATGTCTTCAGCTTCGGGCGTCACTGTCGTGACTTGGTTGTCAGACTATCTACCCTTATCCAAGGAAGGTGGACTGTTTTAGAGAGCTTGTTAAAAGAACGGTTGCGAATCTACTTTGGTATCGACGATGATTGCATCACCCTTAGTGAAGCGTTCGAGGACGTCTTCGTCGATTTCGATACCTAGTCCGGGTGCTGTTGGCACTTCGACTCGGCTGTTTGATTGAGTGAAGAACGGGGTCGTTAGATTTTCTCGAACTGGATGAGGTGTTTGATCGAACTCCAGCACCGATTCGTTCTGGTACGGGACATTTGTTTGTCCGATTTGCCCTATTGGCTGAAGGGCCAGTGAATGCAGCGCCGCCGCGAAGCTGATACCGGTACCCCAAAAATGTGGATTGAATTTAATGCCGAACGCCTGTGCCATGAGTCCGACACGGTGCATTTCCGAAGGACCACCAACTCCGCAAATGTCGGGTTGGATGATGTCGAACGTCCTTTCGGAGAGTCGGGGTGCGAACTCCCAGCGAGTTGACAGACTTTCGCCGCCTGAAATAGGAATTGGTGACTTCTCTTGGACCATTTTGTTGGCAACGAAATCACGTGATGCGCATGGCTCCTCAAACCAGGTGATGTCCTGATCGGCAACCATATTGGCGAAGGTTAGTGCACTCGACGGATCGTACGATTCGTTTGCATCGAACATTAGACGTACGTCATGACCGATTGCCTCACGTGTTGCTCTGACTCGTTCGGCATCTTCCTTTAGTGACAGTGCACCGACTTTCATTTTCATTCCAGTGAAGCCTTGCTCGACGTATCCAGTGGCTTCTTCAAGATGAGGAGGCAGCGCGTAGTTATCGACGTAGTAAAGACCGGTTGCGTAGACCGCTATCGAATCGTGCAGCCTTCCGCCCATCACTTCAGCAACGGGCCTACCTGTCGTTTTACCTACGATGTCGTTCAGCGCTGTATCTATTGCACTTGCTGCCATTACCGCTGCGCCGGTGTACATGTGGCTTTGGAACGTGGCTCTGTGGATCTTGTGCCAGATCTGCGAGATGTTTTCCGGGTTTCCTCCGATCGCCAATCGTGCCATAGAAGCGATCGCTGCGACTGTTTCCGAAGATCCGTAGGTTTCTCCCCAACCAATTACACCGTCGTCGGTGAAGACTTTGAGGACGACAACGCTGCGAGTGTTGGTCCAGCGTTGCGACCAGCCGAATGGTTGATCGAGTTCGGCTTCAACGTATCGGACTTCGATGCGGGCTATCTTCATATGTTGTCAACGAACTTTCTAACTTAATGATTGGTGATCGATGGAGAAGGCGAATATTAAACGCCCCTTTGGCTTTTTTATGTCCGTTGTGCCCAATCATTGTCGAGCTTCTCGAATCTCGACTTTAGCTCTTCAATCACGGACGCCGGAATCGGTATATCGTTATCGATCTTGCTGATGTTGGTAGCCATATGAGATGGATTAGTAGTTCCAACAATTGCTACGTTGGCGTTAGGATCGCCGAGCGTATAGCCAAGGGCTGTGAGAATTCCGTCTTCGGGCTCATTTTTGATTAGGCCGAGCGATCTCATCTCTTTGGCACGTAGGAGGTAAGGAGTGTTGTATCGACCTGCGTCGTCGATACCGGCTTCTGGTCGTGACTTGCCCCATACGCCACCGGCGATAGGCCGCTTGATGATCGTGCCCATCCCTTGCGATGTTGCTTTTTCCAGAAGGCCTGATGTTCGCGCTCGCTGCTCGACAAGGTTGTAACTGGTTTGGAGAGTAGCGAACAATCCTGAATCGACTGCCCAATGAGCGGCGTCGTTGTCACCTGAGTATCCGAAGAACCGAGTCTTTCCGGCATCCTGAGCTTTCTGGAGCGCACGAATTACATCGCCACGTTCTAATACATTAATTTCACAGGAGTGAAGTTGAACCAGATCGACATGATCGGTCTTAAGAAGACGTAGGCTGCGGTCGATCGATTCAGAAACTACTTTGTAGGTCCACTCATCGCCGTCTGCTCCAAGAGCTACGTGACCAGCCTTAGTCGCTAGGAAATAGTCATCACGGCGATCTGCCACGCCCTTGCCGACCATCATTTCAGATATGCCGTAGCAGGCTGAGGTGTCAAGAAAGTTGATACCGCTATCGAGTGCGGTGTTCATCATAGCGGTGGCTTGATCTTGATCGGAAACAGAAAGCTGAGATCCAATCTCGGATAAACCGATACCTAAACGACTAACGTTGAATCCTGTTTTTCCGAATGAAACTGTTTGCATATGATTTGTTTCTCGCAGGGTAATGGCGCTCGAAACCGAATCTTACTATCGGTTGACGGGCATTAACCGAAAAGGCGCTGTTATTTTGGCAAAAAAAGACCCGTGCCAGAGCACGGGTCAATTCATTCAATAGCAGAAAGCCTACGAAGCTTTACCGATCTTGAACATCTTGGTGCTGCAAACCGGGCAGGTACCCTGGGATGCGGGGCGACCATTCTTCATTGTGATCTGCTCTGCGTTCTGCATCTCACGCTTCGTCTTACACTTCATGCAGTAGGCTTCCATAGGGGACCCCTCTTTTTTTGATATTGGTTGTACCGCATCTCAATATACGTATCGTACGTACTGCGGCTGATCATCGATCGTTGCTCGACCCTACTACAACTTTTTGACCTTGTCGCTAGTTTAGAAGGGAAAGTCTTAGTGAGATGGCTGTTACCGCCGTTCACTTCAGTAGGTGCATATGATGTAATCGTAACGGTTCAGGTGCAGATTATTACGTAATACGTAATAAATAGGGTAAAAGTATATCTAATATGTCATTTACTCGAATCATGGAAATTATACGTAGATTTATTCAAATATCTCTAATTGAAGTTGACTTGACTGTTTCCCAGTTTTTATTGAGATTACGACAAGAGTGAGCGGTGCGCTCATAATCGACTATAATTCCGAGTCAGAAATATCCGTCGACAGGCTGCTTCGTTATTCGTTCGTCTTCGGTTCACAAGTATTTATGTCAGGTAAGTGTCGTTGCCAAAAGATCAAGGTGCTCGAGCAACTCATGCCGGTAATTCGGTCGAGGAACTGAAAATTGCCGCTATTACCGCCTTAGATTCCTCTGAATCTGCCGAAGAACTCGAAGTGTGGCGAGTCGGCTTTCTTGGGCGCAAGGGTCGGCTGACAGGACTGCTACGTGAGCTCGGATCGCTGGATATCGACCAACGTAAAGTGGTCGGTGCGGCTGCGAACAGTCTTCGCAGTGAACTTGAGGCGCTTTACGAAGAACGCTCTATCCAGTCGAAATCTTCTCTAGCACCTGCAGGGTCGATTGATATCACGTTGCCAGGTCGACGACAGGCTTTGGGCGGCCTACATCCTTCGACACAGATGATCCGAGAGATTACTCAAGCGTTCAACGAGATGGGATTCCAAACCATAGAAGGTCCTGAGGTTGAGCTTGAGAAGTACAACTTCGATATGCTCAACATTCCAGCGAATCACCCCGCCCGAGATCAGTGGGATACTATTTGGGTAGATTCTGATACTCATAATGACATTCTGCTACGAACACACACATCTCCCATGCAGGCTCGAACTATGGAGGTTAATGATCCTCCGATTCGAGTCGTGGTTCCAGGCAAGTGCTACCGATATGAATCTACTGACGCTACTCACGAGTGGCACTTCAACCAGGTTGAAGGTTTGGCGGTTGATGAAGGTATTACGTTTGCTGACCTTAAAGGAACGCTTTACGAATTTGCACGTCGAATTTTTGGGCCACAACGAAAAGTCAGATTCCGTTGCGACTTCTTCCCGTTCGTAGAACCGGGCGTAGATATGTCGATCGAATGGAACGGTAACTGGATCGAAATTTTGGGCGCTGGAATGGTTCACCCTAAAGTTTTGGAAAACGCGGGCTACGACTCGACCAAGTACACCGGTTTTGCCTTTGGAATGGGACCAGAACGTATCTCGATGCTGCGTAATGAAATTACCGACATTCGACACTTTTTCTCGAACGACCTGAGATTCTTGACTCAGTTTTAGAAGCGGCGAACACGCCGACTCCATCAAAGTGATTCGTCACATTTCAATCCATTTGTAATTCGAAAAGTAACTGAGAAAAACGCATGAAGGTCCCTGTTTCCTGGCTGAAAGACTACGTAGACATCGAGATGAGCCTCGATGATTTGGCGCATCGTCTTACGATGGCTGGTAACGAAGTTGAAGATATTGAACATACTGGTTGGGTCGACAATGTTGTAGTTGGACACGTCAAAAAAATTGCTCAGCACCCCGATGCCGACCGATTAAGGCTTGTAACTGTCGACCACGGCGAAGGCGAAGCCGAGGTTGTGTGCGGTGCTCCTAACGTGGCTGAAGGCCAGAAGATCGCATACGCCTCCATCGGTGCGGTGCTTCAGGACGCGTATGCAGATCAGCCCGGCAAGACTAAGAAGCTTAAGCGATCGAAAATTCGTGGAATCGTGTCTGAAGGCATGGTTTGCTCGGTACGCGAACTCGGTATTGGCGACGATCATGACGGAATTCTCGTATTGGACGACAATCTCAAGATCGGTACGCCAATCGGAGAGATTGTTGGCGAGTCAATTATCGATATCGAGCTAACCCCGAATCGCCCCGACTGCCTTGGTGTGGTTGGTGTAGCTCGAGATGTATCTGCAATTACTGGTAAGCTGCTAAAACAGCCTGATATTGAGTACGAATCGACCGGTCCGGATGTGAATACGCTGGCTTCAGTTGAAATTTCTGATCCTGATCTTTGCTTACGATACACAGCGACGGTTATTCAGGACGTGAAGATTGGTCCTTCACCAAAGTGGTTGCAGGACCGGCTTATTGCAATTGGCGAGCGACCTATCAATAACTTGGTCGACATCACGAACTTCGTTATGTTTGAACTAGGTCAGCCGTTACATGCGTTCGACTATGACAAGGTCATTGATCACAAAATTAATGTTCGGCGAGCAACGTTTGGCGAGAAGCTGACTACGCTTGATGACAAGGAACGCAATCTCGACACTGAGATGCTTGTTATTTCCGATCCTGAACGAGGAATCGGTCTTGCAGGAGTCATGGGCGGGGCGAATTCTGAGATTTCAGATTCGACGACTAGCGTGATTCTTGAGTCAGCCACATTTGAAGGCGTGAACAACCGACGAACAGCTCGATCACTTGAACTGTCAAGTCAGGCGACGCTGCGTTTCGAAAAGAGTTTGCGTACTGGCCTAAGTGAAGTTGGGCTTCGTCGGGCTACCAAGCTGATTCAGGAGATCACTGGCGGAACTGTAGCTTCAGGAATCATCGATGAGTATCCGAGCAAGTTAAAAGAGCAGGAGCAGGTGCGTCTTGATAGCGCACACATCAAGCGAGTGATCGGAGTTGAGTTCGACAATTCGGAGGTTGAATCGACCCTAAATAATCTTGGTTTCACTACTAAAGCAGATGCCGACGGATGGGATGTGGAAATTCCATACTGGCGTCCAGATATTTCAATTCCTGAAGATCTGATCGAAGAGATTGCCCGAATCATTGGATACGATAATATTCCGACGACCACTCTGGGCGGTCGCCCGCCTAAGTGGCAGCCGCAGCCTGAAATGGATCTGCGAACTCAGGTAACCGATGCTTTGGCTCGGTCAGGCATGCGGGAGATTATCTCTTATGCCGCTACAACAAGTCAGGGTGAAGATCGTGTTGGGCTTCCTGCCGACACTGCTTCAGCTATAAAGTTGCGGAATCCGATTACTGCCGACTACGCAGTGATGCGTCGAACGCTCCGAGAAGCGATTCTTGATACGGTGGCTCGTAACTCACGAACTTGGCGAGGTCCGATCGCAATGTTCGAAACAGGTCGAGTATTTCTGGACTATGGCGAAGGACTTCCAGAAGAACGACAGATGGCTGTGGGTGCATTTGCGGGTCCACGAAACGAGCTACATTGGGACGCTTCGACTGCACCTTCAGATTTCTACGATGCCAAAGGCGCCGCTGAGGCTGTTCTGGAACATCTTGGAATCCAAGCTATTTTTGAACCTGCGGAAGACGATACTTTCGCTGCGGGTAGAACGGCGGTCATCAAAGTGGCCGCTGACAACCATGCTGTAATCGGCGTTGTAGGTGAAGTTGCCTCCGAAGTGTTTTCGAAATTCGATGCAGAAATTGAGTCGGTTTCTATGTTCGAACTCGATCTAGCTGCGATTTTGAAAGTATTAGAAATTCCAAAGGGTGTAGATTCAGGTAAGTTCGATGAGTTCATACGGCTTCCCGCTTCTCACCGTGATCTGTCGTTGATCGTCGATACTGGTGTAACGGTCGGTCAAATCGTCGAGATCGCCAATCGAAACCGAATCGTGACTTCCACCACAGTATTTGATGTGTTTGAAGGTAAGGGTGTAGCACACGGCAAAATTGCTGTTGCAGTTCGACTCGTTTATCAGTCGTCTAACAAAACTCTTACTGCCAATCAAATCGGAAAGATTGAACAGCAAATATTGAAACAACTATCTAATGAACTTGGTGCGGAGTTGCGAGCTTAGTTTTGGCGAATAAACTTGACGAACACCACGATAGACCTCATCGTCACCACTACGATGCGGAGATGCTCAGTGTTGAAGATGCGCGTGAGCGGATATTGTCGTACTTCGAAGTGTTGCCGGTTGAATCGACCAAATTAGTCGATTCGCTGGGTCAGGTTCTGGCGGAGGACATGATCGCATCTTTCGACATTCCGCCGCTGGCGAATTCGGCTATGGACGGCTACGCGGTGTTGGCCGCCGATACCCGAGGTGCTTCTACGGAGACTCCGGTCGAACTGGTTGTTGCGGGCGTAGTCGCGGCTGGGCAGCTTCCAATACACCCGCTTAGGCAGGGAACAGCTATCAGGATCATGACCGGTGCTCCGGTGCCAGATAATGCAGACGCCGTGGTTCCGTTCGAAGACACTGACGAGCTAGAGCGTCGAGCTTCAGGTGGTTCGCCCGAGGCGATTGCGATTCATCTTGAATCTGAGCCATACGATAATGTGCGAGGCGCCGGAGAAGATATAGAATCTGGCGAAAAGGTCTTGGAGTACGGTCGAATTTTGCGAGCAGGAGAGATTGGTGTGATCGCTTCTCTCGGGCACTCGACTGCGAAGGCGATACGTCGGCCGGTAGTAGCGATTGTTTCGACCGGAGATGAGCTTCTTCAGCCTGGTGATGAACCAGAACCTGGCAAAATATATAATTCGAACGCTTTCAGCATCGCCGCTATGGTTAAACGATACGGCGGTGTGCCGAAGATCTTGGGTATTGCTAAAGACACTATCGAATCACTTGAGGGTGTTCTTGAAGAAGCATTGGACGCCGACTTGGTCGTGACTTCCGCGGGTGTTTCGAAGGGCGATTACGACGTTGTGAAAGATGTTCTTTCTTCAAGAGGCGAGATAGCTTTGTGGTCGGTACGAATGCGCCCGGCAAAGCCTTTGGCATTTGGAGTGCTCGATCGCAAGGACGGAACGAAGGTGCCCCATTTGGGTCTTCCGGGTAATCCAGTCAGTGCCATGGTGGCGTTCGAGCAGTTCGGACGATCGGCAATTCGACTCATGATGGGTAAGCCCGAGGCCGAAAAGCCTAGTATCGAGGCGATAATGGATGATCCTATTCGCAATCACGATGGTCGTCGCGTGTACGCTAGAGTTCACGTATATCGTGACGATTCAGGTGTTTATAGGGCTAGATCAACAGGAAATCAGAGTTCAGGCGTACTGAGTTCTATGTCACTTGCAAACGGATTAGCCATCTGCCCCGATGACATTGGTATGATTGATATAGGTGAAATTACGAAAGTCGAAATGCTCGACTGGCCAGACGATATTTTCTAAACATTTTTGACCGTGCGTTCACGCGCCGTTTCATGCACAATTAAGACATGACTAACCAGACAGAACAAACAGAGCAGACACCTGAAGTAACTCCAGCACCGGAGCCACAGGAAGAGCCAAAATACCAGATCGACACGAAGGCTTTCGAGGCTTCAGGCAGATCATTTGAATTTGCTATCTACTCAAGGCTTTCGAAGAGCGGTAAAGCAGTTATGGACGATGGCAAGATTGCTGGTGGCTTCGGCCCACCTGCTGAGTACATGAAGGTGATGTCGAATATCTGCGCGAAGGAGCCAGACTTTCTTCTGCCGGGTACACCTATCACTGAGGCTGTGTTCAAGCTTTTGCTTGCGAACACAAACAAGGCGATGACACTCGACGAAATTCAGTCGGGCCTAACTATAGCTTGGGCGAGTGTGATCTACCTTAAGAATCTATCTGACGACGTTCTTAGACGAATGTTGGATCAAGAGAACGACTACTTCATCAAGCGTGCCGTTATCAGGCGTCGACGCAGCCGAAGCGCCTAGTAAGTTTCTTTTTGTAGAGAATTAGAAAAGTCCTTATCGTATTGATAGGGATTTTTTTGTGTTTGATTGTCTTAGACGGGCGAAAGCCATTACGAGGAATTCTATGACGTGGCAATCAACGTTAATCCGCAATGCAATGTCATACTCATGTAAATGGTGTCCTACTGAAAGATTCAGATATATAAATTGGACGGACGATCGAGTTCTGGAGCGAAAACAACGTTGCCCAGCCTGCTGATTGCCACCTGATTCGTGCCTCACTCGTCGCGATGACAGGCAGGCGTATATCGCTACTTCGCTGGTGGATTATGCCTGCGAGGCGGGGACGTTTTACGTTCTTCTTCTGCAAACCATTTGAAGAATAGAACTGTCATCGTTGCGAGGTATACGAAGTTGCCTGGGATCCACATTAGTAGACCACCTACTCGCTGATCTTCATTAGTAGACCAGTGGAAATGTCCCGGTGCAGTTAGATAGAAGTCGTAGAGTACTGACTTGGTTAGAGTGATGATCGCGGCGAGCAATGCGGTGGGTGTAACTGCGAGCAACAGGTAAACGATGCGTTGTGGATAGTTGAGCTGTGTGCGGATTGGTGGAGGCCCAACTATGGGCCACCAGAACAGTACGGCAGTCGAAAACATCGTGAAGTGCATGATTAAGTGCACCCATTCGTTCTCAAGTGAGCTGTTGTACGCGGATGGAAGGTGCCAGCCATACAAAGTGCCAATGAACAGCGGGAGAGCTATTTTGGGACGAGTGAGAATCGTCATGACTCGGATTATGATTCCTGAGCCTGTGAGAGCTGATCCTGCGCCAATTCTAAGCGGTCGAGGCAATGCCCAGATGTACGCAGGCATCGGTCGCCCGAGAAGTAGCAACGGCGCTGCGAACATTGCAATGACGAGGTGCTGAGACATATGCATCGCGAAAAGATCGTCAGAGAAGTAATCAAGCGGTCCGGCTAAGGCGAAAGCCAATAGGCCGAATGCTAAGTAGCTGGTGCCGACTTTCGACCAAAAACTGGCATTTGTATCAGAACGCACAGCGAGGCGGATGGTGCCAATTGTGTAAGCAGCTGTGAGCATCAGTAATAAAACTGACGGGGGTGATGAAAAGTCCCAAGCGAATATGAATTCGCCAAAGCTGTCGATGAGGTTCGGTTCTGAAGCGCCATTCATGGCGTCAAATCATCCCAATTGAATGGTTTGGTTCCGTTGATCGAAATCAAGATTGTACGAGCGGATTTAACATCAAATCCGAGTTATCATGCTGTGCTTTTGTGAGTTAGATTCTTCATCAGAAATAAACACCGTCTTAGAAGAGAACTGGTGTGTGTGCATGCTCATCAAGAACTAGAAGAAGCGAAAAGATTAGGATCCCACCAATCATTGCCGCTGTGAAAATGTACGTAAACATCGGGTGATCGAACCTGAGATGCATGAAGTAAGCGACCACTCCGACGAACTTCCCTACTGAGAGAAACAGCAGAATCGGGATGAACCATCCGCCGAGAGTTTCTACGGTGAACAGCCACACTTCAATAAGTGTGATTACCGCCAGAACGAATCCAACTAACCAATAAAAACCTACGCCCGCGTGCGACACATTTCCGTGCGTTAGCGAACGCCATAGGTTTCCGAACCATGCACCACCAATTGGGCCTTCGTAAGGAGGGTTCAATTCGTTGCTAGGGCCGTGAGGCAGATTCCACCAGCCGTTGCCGTCGTGCTGCGTAAATTTTTTCCATAGATTGGCCATATTTGCTATGCCTCGAGCTATCCGTGAATGATTGTAGGTCCGACACCGGGAGGCGGTCCATCAGCAGCTGAAATCAGGTAGATAACCGTGAAGATGACGATCCACACGATGTCGACGAAGTGCCAGTATAGACCGGCGATTTCTAGGTCGAGTGAGTTATCTGATCTTAGTGATCCTACGTGAGATCCATAAGCCATGAACGCCATCCAGATAACACCGATGGTTACGTGAGCACCGTGTATACCGGTAAGGATGAAGAAAGTCGTTCCGAAAATGTTAGTTCGTGGCGTTAGGCCTTCGTGAGCGAACAAACGGAATTCATAGAACTGGAATCCCATAAATATGGCACCCAGAACTACTACGACCAATATCCAAAGCGTAGCCTTGTTTTTCTGACCTTCTTTTACGTAATGAAGACCAAGAACCATAGCAAGAGAACTCATCAGCAGCACGAACGTCGAAACAGACGTGATCGGGATGTCGAGAATCTCGGAAGGGTATGGTCCGACTAAGCTCTTGCCTCGATAAACGAGATAAGTTGCGATGAATACTCCGAAGAACATCACGTCGGAACCCAAAAAGGCCCACATCATGAGCTTCCTGCTATTTAAGCCGGTCGAAGTATTTTCTACTGGCTCGTGGTGTTCTGTTGCTGCGGCCTGTGTCACGTTCGTATTTTCCTTGACGTTGGAAGTGAACTAAATAATTAGCGTTGTTTATTCAGGGTCATTGACGGGTTCCATAGCCCATCCGATGAGACCCCATATAAGGATTACCGCACCAATTGCGATAACTACGTTGTTGGATAGGAACCCTGCACCAAGACAGGCTATACCGACAGACAGAATGAACGGGTAGTACGACATGTCAGGAAGGTGAATGTCGCTATGGCTATCGTCGTGTCCGCCGTAACCACCAGAAATAACTGGTAGAGCTTCTTCAACTTCATCAAACTGTGCTCCCGAAGGAACAGCCTGATCATGTTCGTCGTGGTGGTACTCAGCAATGGTTTCTGGGTATTTCTGGAACCAGAAGTCATCGCGATACTTGACCTGAGGAATTTCATCGAAGTCGTGTATTGGTGGTGGTGAAGTCGTTGCCCATTCGAGGGTACGACCGTCCCATGGATCATTCCCGGCCATCACTTTGTTCATCTTAGAGTAGAACACGTTGATGATGAACACAAGAATTCCGATCCCGAGAATCATTCCACCAAGAGAAGCAGCTAGGTTTCCACCTTCCCAACCCATATTCTCGGCGTATGTGTATATACGACGTGGCATGCCGTCCATTCCAAGCCAATGCATCGGAGCGAACTGCAGGTTGAAACCGATCATCATTAGTGCCCAATTGGCGATACCGAGTTTTTCATTGAGGAAGTAGCCGGTGAATTTAGGCCACCAGAAGTAGATTCCGCTGAAAATACCCAGAAGTGCTCCACCGACGAGTACGTAGTGGAAGTGAGCAACAACGAAGTAAGTGTCTTGCTGCTGTGCGTCGGTCGGAGGAGAGGCGTGTATGACACCACTCAAGCCACCGATAGTGAACATTGCTATAAACGAGATCGAAAATAGCATCGGCGTGTTGAGTCGGATATTTCCGCCCCAGAGTGTGCCGAGCCAGTTGAAGATTTTCACGCCGGTTGGAACTGCGATAAGCATCGTCGATATCGTGAAAGCAGTGTTAGCTGCAGGTCCCAGTCCAACGGTGAACATGTGGTGGCTCCATACGAACCAACCCATGAAAGCGATAGCTGCACCAGCGAACACTACGAATGGGTAACCGAAAAGTGGCTTTCGAGCGAATGTCGGAAGCACTTCGGAAACGATACCCATCGCAGGCAGAATCAGGATGTACACCTCAGGGTGCCCAAAAAGCCAGAAAATGTGCTGCCACATTACTGGGTCACCACCACCGAGTGAGTTGAAGAAGTGAGTGCCGTAAACACGGTCGGTCATAAGCTGTATACCTGCAACCGCCAGAATCGGCATTGCAAGAACAATCAGAACCGAAGTGATCAGAGTCATCCACGTGAATACAGGGACCTTGAACATGCTCATACCAGGAGCACGCATATTCATGATGGTCACGATGAAGTTTAAACCTGCTGCGATAGACGCTACGCCAAGAATGTTCAATCCAACTACCCAGTAGGTCATTCCCATTCCAGGGTTGAAAGTCGCACCTGAGTTAGGGGCATATCCGAACCAGCCACCGTTAGGGGCGTTTCCGGTTAGCCAACTAAAATTGATAAGAAGTGAACCGAACAAGAAAACCCAGAAGCTTAGAGCGTTCAGTCTCGGGAATGCTACATCTCTAGCACCGATCTGAAGTGGTATCAGCCAGTTAAAGAAAGCTGCTGACAATGGCATGATTACTAGGAAGACCATCGTCGTTCCGTGCATGGTGAACAGTTGGTTGTACGTCTCGGGTCCAATGAGGTCGTTCTCAGCAGATGCTAGTTGACCTCGGATCATCAACGCTTCTATGCCGCCAATGATGAACCATATAAATGAAACAATGCCATAAAGGGTGCCGATTCTCTTGTGATCGACAGTTCCGATCCAGCTCCAAAGCCCTGTGGACGATTTAGGCCTTGGGAAGAGTTGTGGGATTGTCAGTGATTTTGTTGTCACTATGTGTGGGCTCCGCTGCTAGACATGCCGTCCGTACAGGTGGTTTCTATTAGTTCAGTGTCGTTAGATAGTCAATGAGTGCATCTACGGAATCGTCACCAAGATAAGACCACTCAGGCATTACATTAGGGAATCCCTCGACCACGTAGGCAGCTGGTTCTCTTAAGGACTGCTCCAAATAGTCGTCAGCACTCATGCCAGATACTCGTAAAGCAGCCCGTTCCCCTATACCGGCGAGGCCAGGACCGACAATTGTGTCATCGCCGGTCGAGTGACAGCTTGTACAGTTTGTAGCGAAAATGTCAGCGCCGTCCGCTCCACCGGTCTCAATCACAGCGCCAGCGGGTGCAGTGCCGGGCTTGAGTGACAGAAGGTAGGTAGCAATGTCAGATACTTCAGCAGGTGTCAGATTCGCCTTGCCGTCAGCAGTATCGTAAACGGCAGCGTGCTTCTGCATTCGAGTGCCGATCTTTATTGAAGAAGGATCAGTAATCCAGTCTTCAAGTGATTCCTGCGTCAGATCCTTCAGTCCTGCACCAACGGTGTTGTGGGTTCCGAAGTGGGTCAGGTTTGGAGCAGACACGATTCCTGAATTCTCAATGTCTGAGATCCATCCGTTCCACCGAGCCTGCTGCGAGCTGATCTCACGGGCATAAGAACCTGGTGTGGTCGAGTCGTTAGTGTGGCAAGAAGAACAGTTTGCTGCGAAAAGATTCTTTCCCCTTGCTTCAGAAGATCCGGCTACTGGAGCGTCGGCAGCTGTGTGCATGCCATTAATCCAAGCTTGGAAGTCTTCTTCTTCGTGGACAATTACTCGGAAGCGCATATGAGCGTGGGCGATTCCACAAAACTCTGCGCACTGACCGTAATACTCGCCTACCTCATCTCCGATCATCCACATGAAGTTGTTATTTAAAGGAACCATATCAACCTTACCGGCGATTTTTGGAACCCAGAAGCTGTGGATAACGTCCTGCGATTCAAGCTTGAATGCGACAGGTCGATTTACTGGAATATGAAGTTCATTTGAGGTGATAACTTCTTGGTTTGGATATCGAAATTCGAACCACCACTGGTGGCCGACGGCTTCTACGTTGAGGACTTCACCAAGATCTTCAGGAACAGTGTTTTGCTGTGCCCAGATATCTCTGAGAGTGGGTACTGCTACTACGGCAAGAATCAGAATTGGAAGGATTGTCCATGTGATTTCGAGCCGGTTGTTACCGTGGGTCTGGTACGGCAGCTTGTCGGTGTCGGAACGCCTACGGAAGCGAATGGCAATGTAGATAATAGCGCCTTCAACAAGAACGAATACTACCGCTGCGATCCAGAATATGAACTTGAATAATTCAGCTTGGTCTTTAGCTATGGGGCCGGCTGTGCCGAACGTCGACTGGTTATTATCGGGTGTACATGCCGCCAGGAGGGCAATCGCCAGCGGTACTAAGAGTAAAAGTGCTGGTCGAAGTGGGAATGAAAGCTTTGAAACTCGGTGCATCTGGGAGCTGTACGTGGCGTGCAGGGGTGTTGTAAATGAATCATCACAAAAAAACACCGACAACTAAAATCGGCAATTTAACGTTGAAAGCTTGGAAAGCGTAACACTCGGTATTTCCACCCGCAACGGTCAATAAATCCCGAATAACTAACCTTTTTCGCTGGCTTTGATTACCCCGCTCTTAGTCTTTAGGGTTACGTTTGTGTTTATGACTAAGAAATTGCTCGTCGCGACACGGAATTCTGGGAAGGTACGTGAGTTCTCACGAATGCTTTCTGATATGCCCTTTAAGTTGGTCGGACTTGATGACATGGGTATCACGCTAGAGGTCAAAGAGACAGGCTCGACGTTTGAGGAAAATGCGGTGATAAAGGCACGCGCCTATGCACGTGCGTCGGGTGAACTTACGATTGCAGACGATTCCGGATTAGAAATTGATTCTCTCAATGGCGAGCCAGGGGTTCTATCAGCACGATATGGCAGAGAAGGCCTCGACGATGAAGGTCGAGTTCAATTGGTGCTCGACAAGATGAAGCATCTGCCCGGTTGGGAGCGCACCGCAAGGTTCGTTGCTGTGCTGGCTCTTGTTGGTGATGAAGTTCCAGGCGGTGTTGTAACGAGCAAAGGTGTAATGGAAGGTGCGATCATGCACGAACCCATTGGAGAGAACGGTTTCGGGTACGATCCGGTTTTCTGGCTGGCATCGCACGCTAAAACCACTGCGCAACTGACTGGCGAAGAGAAAGATGAAATCAGTCACCGCAGGGTTGCTTTGAGAGGGTTGACCGCTACGTTGAGATCGCTGAGATAAAGAAGTGATGCGGGTCTATTCTGGCGCCGTGCCACCGATAAACACAGTTTTCAGCGTTATTATTAAGTGAATGCAACCATCTCAAGTATCTGCATATTTGAAGCTTCACTGCTAACCCAATGTCAAAAACATCTGAATTACCGTTCCTTAAAGGGATAACCGATAAGCTGAACCGACCCGTACGCGATTTGCGAATTTCGGTAACGGATCGTTGTAATTTCCGCTGCACGTACTGCATGCCAGCGGAAATTTTTGGAGAGAAGTACGAATTTTTGCCTCGACCTCACATTCTGTCGTTTGAAGAGATTGAGCGATTGGCGAAAATTTTTGCTCATGCAGGTGTTTCTAAACTGCGAATCACTGGTGGCGAGCCGCTAGTTCGTGCCAATCTTCCCGAATTGATATCGAGTCTTTCGGCCATAGACGGTATCGACGATATAGCGATGACCACTAATGGTTATCTGTTGGCAAAGTACGCTCAGGAGTTGAAAGATTCCGGCCTGAACCGACTTACCATCTCACTTGATTCGATTGATGAGGACATCTTCAAGAAGATGTCAGGGCGTCCGCAGGGTCCGAAGAACACTCTCGAAGGCATCAAGGTCGCAAGTGAACTTGGGTTCGATCCGATCAAGATCAATGTAGTTGTTCAGCGGGGAGTAAACGATCACACGCTGATCGATACTGCCAGATATTTCAAAGGTACCGAGGCTATCGTTCGTTTCATAGAGTTCATGGATGTCGGAACTAAGAACGGCTGGGAGTTGTCTCAAGTCGTTACTTCAAAAGATGTTGTCGAGATGATCGGCGCTGAATTCGCTATAGAACCGATAGATGCAAACTACGACGGTGAGGTTGCCAGTCGATATCGGTATCTCGACGGCGAAGGCGAGATAGGCGTTATTTCATCTGTTAGCGAGCCGTTCTGCGGAAGCTGCTCTCGTGCTCGTTTGTCGACAGACGGTAAGCTTGTGACCTGTCTGTTTGCTACTGGCGGAACCGACTTGAAGTCGGCGTTACGTTCCGGTGCGAGCGATGCTGGGATTGCCGAAATTATCGCTAAGGTTTGGACTGGGCGAGACGATCGTTATTCGGATCTACGTTCTAAAGACACCGAGTTCAAGGCTGGATCTTCGAGCGATGGTGACAAAGTCGAGATGTACTATATCGGCGGCTAGATTTTAAATGAACCGGGCAGGTTTAGTGAATCTGAGTAGTTCGTGCCAATCTGGCAATTTATCACCGTAGTCTTTCACGTGTTTTACGCGATCATTTGGATCGGCGTAGAAATATTTCGAGCACTCGTCCTTGTTGACGTAATATGGTGATCTGCTGACTATTAAGTTTAAGTCTTTTAACACTTGGTCAGATTGTGGCTGAAGCGAATGTTTGTTTGAATGGGTTGCAATGACCAACAATAATCACAACACCGTCTACGCTTTCTCCGATGGTTCAGCTATCGGAAACCCGGGCCCGGGCGGCTACGGCACCGTTCTCAAATACGGTGATAACGTCAAAGAGTTCAGCCAAGGGTTTAAGTACACCACCAATAATCGGATGGAGTTGCTTGGAGCGATAACTGCTCTCGACGCTCTTAAAGGGCGGCAGCGCGTAGTTGTCACCACCGATTCTAAGTACGTTATTAACGGTGTCGAGAAGGGTTGGGCTAAGAAGTGGCAGGCTAACGGATGGATGCGTAACAAGAAAGAAAAAGCGCTGAATACGGATATGTGGCAGCGATTGTTGGATGCCTGTGATCGCCACGATGTTAGTTTCGAGTGGATTAGAGGGCATACTGGTCACGTTGAGAATGAACGATGTGACACGCTTGCGAACGATGCTGCACGCGGGCCTGCCTCGGGTCAGATTGTTGACGAAGAGTTCATGAAGTTGAACGGTTAGATAGCTATATGTCGGAATCACCAAATACCAGTAGTGGCCTGAGCCACATCGATGCGTCGGGTAAGGCTCGCATGGTTGATGTAGGCTCGAAATCTGTCACTGACCGTGTCGCTACCGCTGGCTGCGAAATTCATATGCAACAATCGACTCTCGATTTGATCCGTTCAGGCGGGTTCGATAAGGGCGATGTTCTTGGCGTTGCGAGAATAGCCGGTATGATGGGTGGAAAGAAGACATCGGAACTAATTCCACTCTGCCACCCGCTGCCACTAAACCAGATAACAATCGACTTTGGCGATCTCGCCAATGGGGTTGGGCTTTCTATTATCAGCACCGCTCGCACGTCAGGCAAAACCGGTGTTGAAATGGAAGCACTTACTGCCGCGAGCATCGCGGCATTGACTGTTTACGATATGTGCAAAGCGGTTGACCGTGCAATACGGGTAGATCGTCTACGCCTGCTCGGCAAAAGCGGTGGCAAGAGCGGAGACTACTCAGCGGAGTAGTGTCGCTGATGCCATTTTCTGTCGATAATGTTGATGACCGTGGTCGTCTTGTTGATTTGAATTTCAGCAGTCGATTGACCAATTACCCGCTTAGTCGCTTGTAATTTCGTTGACCGGCGTTTGTACCGTGGCTACCATAAATGATTGTGGTTATTGATTTCGGTTACTGATCGCATCGAAGGGCATGGCGATGTAGCTCAGCCGGTTAGAGCGCGCGCTTCATAAGCGCGAGGTCGTAGGTTCAAGTCCCACCATCGCTACCATTCAAATTAGCAATTGCTCAGCAAAAAAATTATTGAGCGCTCGTCGGGTTTCCTGAATATGACGAGTACAATTGAGAGCTCGGGCGATTAGCTCAGTTGGTTAGAGCACCTGCCTTACAAGCAGGGGGTCGTAGGTTCGAATCCTACATCGCCCACCATTCAGGCTTCACAAGTAGCCTGTTGCCTCGTGCCGAGGTGGCGAAATG
>CAWVYJ010000023.1:0-28614 GCA_963934365.1 uncultured Dehalococcoidales bacterium
GAGCGTGTGATGACCGAACTGGAACAGACATTCGGCTATGGCGAAGACGAGGTTCTGAAAATTTCGGCGAAAACCGGTGACGGTGTTGATGAGTTGCTTGAGAGGATCGTTGCGCAGATTGCTCCGCCTGTTGGTCAGGTTGAAGACAAATTCCGTGCACTTATATTTGATTCGAAGTACGATCAATTCAAAGGCGTTATCGCCTACATTCGTGCAATGCACGGATCGCTCAAATCTTCCGATCGCGTAAGGCTTATGGGTACGGGTGTTGAGGCCGAGGTTCTCGAAACCGGTTTCTTCAGCCCGGTATTAGAAAAAACTAAAGGGCTTGAAACAGGCGAAGTTGGCTATGTAGCAACGGGGCTGAAAGACGTGAAGGCCGTGCGCGTTGGTGACACGATGACAGTGGCGACTGATCCAGCAGTGGAACCGCTTCCGGGTTACGCTCCACAGAGTCCGATGGTGTTCACCGGGATATTCCCCACCGAGGGTGAGGACTATCCCGAATTGCGAGATGCTCTTGAAAAATTGCAACTCAACGACGCTGCACTTGTATTTGAACCTGAATCATCTGCTGCCCTCGGATTCGGTTATCGCTGTGGCTTCCTAGGTTTGCTTCACATGGACATCGTCCAGGAGCGACTTGAGCGGGAATATGGACTTGGGTTGATCGCAACTGCGCCCAGCGTGAGTTACGAAGTTTTACTGAAGAGTGGTGAGTCGATAACGATCGATAATCCTTCGAAGCTGCCCGATCACAACCAACTAGTCGACATCCTTGAGCCTTGGGTGAATATCAGCATCGTCACACCGGGACGTTTCATCGGCAACATCATGGAATTGGTGACAAGTAAGCGCGGCGAATACAAGAAGATGGAGTACTTAGAACCAGCTTCAAATGACGCCGACGGCGGTACGATTCGTGACGCCCGAGTTCTGCTCGAATACGATATTCCGCTCTCAGAAATTCTCGTTGATTTCCACGACAAGCTCAAGTCCGGTACGCAAGGCTACGCGTCGATGGACTACTCGCGGATCGACAACCGATCGGCTGATCTGGTGAAATTGGATGTTCTCGTAAATCACGAACCAGTTGACGCACTATCGATGATCACCCACCGTGACAATGCGGCTCCGTTTGGGCGCGCCCTGACGTCGAAGTTGAAGGACCTTATTCCTCGACAGATGTTCGCAGTGCCGATTCAGGCTGCGATAGGTGGCAAGATCGTCGCTCGTACCAACGTGAAGGCGCTCCGTAAGAACGTGTTGGCGAAATGTTACGGCGGTGATATCACCCGTAAACGCAAGCTTCTTGAACAGCAGAAAAAAGGCAAGAAGCGTCGAATGAAGATGGTTGGTTCGATCGAAGTGCCACAAGAAGCCTTTATGGCGGTTCTGACCCTCGACTAACCGTGAGAGTGTGCTCAGAATGACGGGCACACTATGACCTCCAGCTCAACAAGTTCTACATTCTCTCGACCTCGCGGTCCATTCGCAGCTTTCGCGTTCCCAAAGTTTCGGCGAGTCTGGTTGGCCTCGGTCATATTCTCTCTCGGTAATTGGGGCGAACGTCTAGCGACGGGTTGGGTAGTACTCAACGAAACCGATGACGTATTTCTGGCTGCCGCAACTTTTGCCGTTCGTCAGGCACCACAACTCATCTTTGCTCCGATCGGTGGAGCTGTTGCCGATAGATTCTCACGCGGAAAAATCGTGCTTGCTATCGGAATTTATAAGGCGTTGATACTCACAGCGCTTGCGATAACCGCTGCGAACGGCCTTGAACCGCTCTGGTTGGTTTTCGTGATACTTGGATTTTCGGGAGTAGGGCAATCGTTTGAACTACCAGCGGTCCAGGGCATGGTCACAAGCTCAGTACCGAGAGCATTTCGTATGAATGCCGTAGCTGTTCAATCCACTGGCATGCGTGCTGTGGGAGCGCTTGGAGCATTGGCTGCTGGATTTGCTATCGGTGCACTAGGTGTTCCGGTCACATTCTTGGCATCAGGAAGCACATTCGTTGTCGGTGGCGTGTTGGCGTTCTTTGCCAACAATGGACTGCAGACCCGAGCTGTTGTTAAGACCGAGTCTGTTGTTAGAGATGTGCTCGATGGTCTTAAATTGATGTCGACGTTGCCCATTGTGAGGATAATATTGATCACCGCTGTCTTAGTCGAAATATTCGGGTTTGCCTATGGGGCTGTGATGCCAGCCGTAGCCAAAAATGCACTGAATGTCGATTCCGAAGGACTAGGCACTTTAACGATGATGGCCGGCATCGGATCTGTGTTTGGATCGTTATTTCTGATGGCACTCGGAAATTTCCGTCGCAAGGGCTTGTTGCTTTTAGGTATCGCCATCGCATACGGAACGTTCTTAGCAACGTTCTCGGCTCTAGGCTCGTACGCGGTGGCCTTAGTGCTGATTATGGGAGTCGGAGCCTCGGCAGCGGCGTTTGATGCGATGCAGTGGACTTTGCTTCAACTAAACGTTCCCGACGAGATGCGTGGTCGTGCAGTCGGAGCGTGGGTGTTCGCCATCGGGTTCGGATGGATAGGACATCTCGGAATGGGCGCAGTTGGAGAAGCAGTTGGTGTTCAGACCGCACTTGCAGGGGCAGGAATCGTTGTTGTCATCACAGGGATATTGGTCTTCTTACTATCACCATCGATGAGACGAATCTAGAGATCGGTTGTTAGTCGATCAGGGCTTGATTCACGATGCCAGCAAGTTCGGGATCTTGTTTTGCCACGTGAATAGCAGCTTGGAGCATCCCGCCCGGATTACCGGTGTCGGCATGGAAGCCGCTGATCTCTCTGGCATGAATCGGATTGTTTCCAAGCAAAGAAGCTATAGCGTCGGTTATCTGTACTTCGCCTCCAACACCTTCATGTTCCTCAGATAGATAGTCAAAAACAGCGTTGTCGAGCAGGTAACGAGCAACAATCGCTAGATTGCTCGGAGCGTCTGCCAATGCGGGCTTCTCAACCAGAACATCGACCTTATGGACGCCATGGCCAACAGATTTTCCGCCAACGACACCCTTGGTGTGAATAATCTCGTCAGCCGCTTCACTTACAGCGATCACAGAACCGCCGTGCTCTCGATACACCTGCATAAGCTGCTCGGTGGCAGAAACATCGTTGATGATCACGTCGTCGGGGAAGATCGTAACGAATGGCTCGTCGTCACAGAATTCACGGGCCTGAAGAATGGCGTGACCTGGACCTTTTGGATCATGCTGGTAGACAGTTGTCACATTCACAAGAGAAGCAATTTCGAGTTGCTTTTCTAGTAACTCGTCACTTCCTCGTGATTTAAGTTGGCGTTCGAGTATTGCTTGATTGCCGAAGTATTCGGCTACCGATTCCATTCCAGGCGACATAACGATTGCGATATCGGTCACACCGGCTTCGGCAGCCTCACGTACGGCGTATTCAATCACCGGAACGTTGAGGACGGGCAGCAACGGCTTAGGGACTGTACGGGTGGCGGGCAGGAACCGGGTACCAAGCCCACCGACCGGAATAACCGCTTTGGTAATTGCTGGATGTTTGCTTGAAAGGTCTGGTGACTGAATAGACATATTGAGATTCTATCGGGAATCGCAGCCGTTTTCGTGTTGCATTTCAGCGACTATTCGTCCGGTGGGTAGTACGCTTAAGGTGATCGTGCTAGGTGGGGCGTTAGCGGTGCCCTGTACTCGTAATCCGCTTTAGCGAGACTGAACGCTCTGTCGAGATTGTTCGCATGTGGCCTCTGGAGTCAATATTTAGATATTGAGAGCTTGGCCCTGCGCGGCGAGACCTCGTGAACTCCGTCAGGACCGGAAGGTAGCAGCGGTAAGCGATAAATCTCGGGTGCCGTGGGAAAACCGGGTTTGAGTCGGTATTGGTTTTACGTTTCAAGCGGCGACCGACACGGAGATGCACGGTCATATTTTTCTCTCTGCACTGAACGTCACAAGATGTGTCATCGAGCAATAGTTGTCGGCGACAAGAAATCTGGGTTGGAATAGCCTGTGTCTGCACAACGGCTGGGTCAGCATTTTCTCGAAGACGTAGACGTAATCGATTCGATTATTGCCGCTGCTGATTTGAGCAAAGACGATACCGTTGTCGAGGTCGGGCCGGGGCGCGGCGCAATTACAGGCCATCTAGTCGACAATGCTGGACGCGTGCTTCTCTTAGAGTTTGACGAAGACTTAGCTGACCGCTTAACCGAAAAGTACGATTCAGCAGAGAACGTGCGTGTGTTGCACGCTGATGCTAGGGATTTCGGCTCAGACGTCGATCCGTGGACACGTGAGGGCGACTACAAGGTCGTAGCAAATCTTCCTTACTACGCAGCGAATCCGATCACTCGAAACTTTCTAGAATCGACTCGCAAGCCGATTTCTATGGTCATCATGATCCAACGTGAGGTTGCTAACGATATGTCAGCGAAGCCTGGTGACATGAGCTTGCTTTCGTTGGCTATTCAGATTTACTCGACTGCGGAACACGTTGTTGACGCGCCACCTGAATGTTTCAACCCGCCTCCTAAAGTTCACTCCACCGTTCTCAAACTGACTCCGACGAATGAAACTCAAATTGCTTTTGAGTCAGAAGATGATTTCTTTGAACTGGCGCGTAGCGGGTTTAAAAGTCCTCGGAAGCAACTGCACAATTCGTTGTCCGACGGCCTATTTATCCCGTTAGAGAACGCACGGAAACTTGTCGAAAAAACTGGATTTGAGTCAACAAGGCGACCGGCAACTCTTTCGCTATCCGACTGGCAGATTCTTTACGATGTCTGGGTAGAAGCCGGTCGACCACTTCAAGTACAAGGATCGGTACGACGAAAACGGCAAAACCGCGAGAAGCCCCAGAACCCCACGTCATAATTCGGAAATGAACGAAACTTTTGTGAGCAATCAGATTTCATTTACAGAAAAAGCTTTCGGCAAGGTCAATCTCACACTTGAGATTCTCGGACGTCGCCGTGACGGCTTTCATAATTTGGCGTCGGTCATGCAGACCGTAGATCTGTTCGACACCATCGAGTTTTCTGAGTCTCACGATGTGATCGTTACTTGTGACGACGAAGAAATTACTCCCGAGATCAATCTCGCCTCGAAGGCAGCGTCAGTTCTTCAACAGACAGTCGGAATTTCGACTGGTGCGACAATTTCAATCAAGAAGAACATTCCGGTTTCAGCTGGACTTGGCGGAGGTTCGACAGACGCCGCCGCCGTGCTGAGGGGACTAAACAAGCTATGGAAGCTTGGTCTTTCTTTAGACGAGCTAACCGAGATCGGTGCAGATATTGGGTCGGATGTACCGTTCTTAGTTCGAGGGGGAACTTCGCTGGTTCAGGGCAAAGGAGAGGTTGTGACTCCGATTACTCCCGCAAAAGTGCCGAAATTTCTTATTCTGACTCCTGAGGTTGATCTGGAAAATCCGACTGCTAAAACCGCGTCAGTTTTCTCGCGATTGAACGAATCTATGTTCACTCGCGGTAACCTGTCTCACAAACTTGCTTCTCGAATCCGAGCTGGTGGCGACTGCCCACCCGAATTTTTCTTCAACCAGTTTGGAACTATCGCCGAAGATCTATTTCCCGGCTGGACAAACGACCGTGACCTGATCATGTCGCTTGGCGCTCGGGACGTGATGTTGTGCGGTGCCGGTCCTTCAATATTTACAGTTCCACCATCTAAGGAACTAGGCACGGCGTGGCATCTGTTGTTGTCGACCGTTCACCGCAAACGCTCGTTTTTGGTCGATTCAACTCCTGTAATCTCCGAAAATACGGGAGCGTAAATGGAAGAGCCACTACGCACAGTAATCGCCGGCCTGATTGGCGGAGCGCTGATGGGAATGATCTTCGTTACTCATCTGGCGCTGTTGCTTGTTTACAACCCTCCAAGGGCGCTCGCTGAACGAGCTGTAGAGTCGAGCGTATCACGCTTGATCACAATGTCAGCGTTGGTGACTTTTTTGGGTTGGAACTTTCTTGCGATCGTAATGTCATTCGCCGCTCAGATAACTCAGTCGAGTGATAATCCACAGATATCGATAGCCCCTTCCCCGGCGTATCTCTTCGTAGTTTTGTTCGTAGTTTTGTTTATTTCGATTCCGGCATTTATTTTCTTCAGAGATCGAAAACAACACTTCATTGGCGAAATATTAGTCTTTATTGGGATCTTTGGATTTCTAATCCCAAATTTAGTTGTAGCGATACATCGTTCGCAGATGTAGACGATTTGCTGTCCATTATTTGTTTTGACAGGTCTAAACTTGCCGGGCTTATTAAAGCAGCAGCTAATATTTCAAGCTGCGATTAGGTTTGGTTCCCAAAGGTCTACTACGAAATGTTACTGCGATTCGCCAACCGTTTCGACGGTCAAGTTGCTCTACTAACTGGCTCAGCTGCTACCAACAAAAACGAACTCATGGGGTTCGGAGGAGCGACAGTTTGGCGATTCCTCGAGGAGGGTGGCAAAGGCGTTGTCATCACCGATGTTCAAGACGATATCGGCGAAAAATCGGCTCAGCAACTGCGTGATGCCGGATACGATGCTATCTACCTACACCTTGATGTGACCGTGGAAGACGAATGGAAGACCGTAGTTCAGGCGACCATGGAGCACTTTGGTCGACTCGATATATTGGTCAACATCGCTGGCATTCTTGATCCAAAACCAATTCTTGATATCGAACCGGCTGTATGGAAGAAAACGATGGAAATCAGCACGGTTGGAATCTTTTTAGGAACCAGAGCCGTTGCACCAGCGATGGAGCAGTCAGGCGGTGGTTCGATCATCAACTTAGCTTCGATGGCTGCCAAGCAAGGTTCAGGCTCGTATGGATCGGCCTATTCGTTTTCTCGAGGCGGAATGCACAACTTCTCTATGTCGTCGGCTCTTCAACTTTCTCAACTCGGTATTCGAGTCAACACGATTATGCCAGGTTGGGTACACACGCCATTTACCGACTATTTGTACACCGATGCCGAACAAAGCAAATATCGAACCGACCGTGTTCCACTACGACGTTGGGGCAAGCCAGACGATATCGCCGGTGGAATCCTGTTTCTTGCATCAGAAGATGCGTCCTACATGACCGGAGCAGAGCTTCTCATGGACGGTGGCGTGAGTGCAGGATCCATTCGTCCTGCAAACCCGAAAGCTTCTGAATAAGACTTCAAATCAGTGTGTATGAGTCGGACCTTCAACATGGATGTGCGCCATATTCCTGCCTACCGTTTCAATAGCATCGCTAAACACTTTTCCAATAGTTGCGTCCCTTGTTTCGTATGGACGCGTTACAGCCGAACCGGAGTCAACGACATTGAACGGATAAGGAAAAACTCCTACTTGCCGGCCGGAAATGTCAAAATAGCGGTCGGCATCTTCCTCCCTCTGTATTTTAAATCCTCTATTTAATTGTTCAGGTCGGCAAAAAATAGGAGATAATTTCGTCATTGAAGTAATCTCGGTTTACATGCGAATATCTAATCGTGGCGGATGATGAGCTAACCGGTTAAAGCAAGACAAGCCCCGGATCACTCCGCGGCTTGTCTTGATACTAAGTATTTACAGAACTGCTAGCTAGCAGATTCTACTGCTGCCTTAACCTGATCAAACGGTGGAAGGTCGGATGGTACATCTGATAGCCATTTCCAAGAGATGTTTCCGTCGGTTCCAACAACAAATACTGATCGCTGAGCAGCGGTGTAACCACTCATGCCAGCGAAATCAGGAAACACGACATCGTAATCAGCAATAGCGGTTTGTTTGTAATCACTGAGAACCGGGAATGGCAGATTGTTCTGGTCTCGGAAAGCTCCGTTTGCAAATCGACCATCAACCGAAACGCCTAGAACTTCGGCATCTAGTGCCGAGAACTCAGCGAGAGAGTCACGGAATGTGCAAAGTTCTTCAGCACAAACACCGGTGAATGCAGCTGGGAAGAAAGCTATTACAGCCTTTTTACCTGCGAGATTATTTGAGTTGTACTCGTTTCCGTCGGTATCCAACAATAAAAATGCTGGCGCTTTCGATCCTACTTCAGCGGACATATAAAACTCCTGACTAAGCATAAAAACATAAATAATTGGGTATGGAGCACGATTATGTCATCGGTTTGGCTATATGGACATAGCCACCTTTATGACCCCGTCTTGACGGAGGCGGTACATTTCGAAAGCATCTTGCGCATTGTCGAACGTGGTGTCATGCGTCTTTAGTACACCAGGGTCGATCCAGCCACGTTCTTTCAACGCCACTATGTCCTTGATTTCCTGAATAGGTTCGTCTGTAGCCGCTATGACAGTCGCATTCATTTGAATGTTCTTTGTCATCCATTTTCTGTGGTCGAACGAAACTGTAGTAGGATCCACGAGGCTGAAGGAAACGATCTGGCCTTCGTTTCTAACAAGATCAATTGCAATTCCAAGACCATCCGGGTTGCCACTAGCGTCGACGACAACGTCGTACATATCGCCTCCGGTAATTTCTTTAGAAGCTTCTATTGTATTTTCGTTAGACGCATTGATCGTGTGAGTTGCGCCAAGTTCTGATGATTTTCGGCAACGGTACTCTTCGAGGTCGATGCCAACGATCTGTTGAGCTCCTTGTCGCTCGGCGATCATCGTGAACGTTAGCCCTATTCCACCTTGTCCGATCACGGCGATCTTTTTGCCCATGGGATTGCCCCAGCGCCGAGCAGAGAACAACGCAGTTCCAGAGTGCTGGCACATCACCCACTCAGAAAGATCACCCCATTCAGGAAGCTTGATCAACCTGTCTGCGGTTTGAACGACCTGTTCCTGCATTCCAGCGACTTCACGAGGAATAACTATCACTCGTTGGCCTTCTGTGTAGTCAGAGTCACGACTTTCGACCACAACACCAGCGCACTCGTGCATCGGTGCTCCGGGAACAAATGGATAGTGTTCTTCCGGAAGATCGGCATCGTACTCAAGATAGATATCACTGCCACAAATCGAGAGCGATTCGAGCTTTACTTGAACTTCGCCTTTTTCGAGCGGACCCGGTTCGGGAACGTCGAGGAACTCAATTGTTCGACGGGCTACTACTCTGGCTGCTTTCAATACATTCCTCTTGTCATGTTCCGTTTGACGGCTTTTGTATTTCAGTTATTCCGGCGAATTCTAACCCTGTTCGGTGTACAATCGGCGACCGTTACAGTCCGAATATTGTTCAAGAACAAACAGGATGATCACGTAGTTTGAAAATTACACATATCGAAACAGTTCGAGTCAGCGATCCTGCCGATGTTATCTGGATTCGGGCACATACAGACACTGGCTTAATTGGGCTCGGCGAAACTTGGTACGCGTCCAAGACCGTTGAGTCTGCCGTACATGATCACTTCGCACCGTTGGTAGTAGGTCGTGATCCGTTCGCAATAGAGCGACACTGGTTGAACATGTTCCGTTTATCTGATCATGCCGGATACGGCGGTGCCGAACTTCGTGCGATATCTGCAATCGATATGGCGCTGTGGGATATAAAAGGACAGGCTGCCGAGGTGCCTGTATACGAACTTCTAGGTGGAGCTGTTCGAAAGAAGATCCGTGTTTATGCCACGGGGGCGCCGTACTTAGGTGCCGGAGAACTGGCGAAAGAATTGATCGACGACGGAATTATTGCAATGAAGATGGGGCCAACCATCCCGGTTGCCACTCCCTCAGAAGGGAATTATTTGGCGCCCAAAGACCTAGATCACGTGCTTCAGCCCTTCCGTGACGTTCGTGATGCCGTCGGCGATGGAATAAAGATCGCCAATGACGGTCATGGAAAGTGGTCTCTTCCAGTAGCGATAGAAATCGCCAAGGAAATGGAGCCGCTCGATATCATGTGGCAGGAAGATTTGATGCCGCTGTTGAACCCTGATGCGCTAAAGCAGCTTCAAGAGTCGACTATCACCCCTGTGTGTATTTCTGAACGTCTTTTGACTCGATGGCAGCTTCGTGAGTTCATCGAAAATGGATCTGCACAGATCGTGATGCCCGATCTCATATGGACCGGTGGAATCAGTGAAACACATCGAATAGCCGTTATGGCATCGGCGCACCAAATTCCGGTCGCTCCTCACGACGCAACAGGACCGGTGAACATTTTTGCCTGCGCTCATATTTGTATGAACTCACCCAACGCTATGCTCATGGAACACGTACGTCCGTATTTGTACGGCTGGTATGGAGAATTCGTCGATCCGTTGCCTCCTATTGAACATGGTTGGCTCCATGCACCACAAAATCCTGGTATCGGTACAAGGCTTCGACCAGAAGTTTTCGAGCGCTCTGATGTACAGCTTCGTGTAAGCGATGAATCGGTAATGATCGACGGTATGAACGACGAAGGTTGGGAGGGTGGACCAGTCTTCCCTGAAAAGATGTGGAAAGAGATGGAAGAAATTACCGACTTCCGAGCGCAAGGAACACCGAAATCTGAACGAGAGTTTTCTGGGGAAGGAAACGAAAAATGATCATCTCCGAAATTGAAACTATTAGAGTCGGTCAATTTCCTGATCTCCTTTTCGTCCAGATTCACACCAATACAGGACTGATTGGACTTGGTGAAACTTGGTACGGGGCATCAACCGTTGAGTCGGCAATTCACGATCACTTTGGACCTCTGTTGATCGATCGTGATCCCGCCGAGATAGAACGCCACTGGCAGACGATGTTCCGACTTTCTGATCATGCCGGATACGGCGGTGCTGAGATGCGAGCTATATCTGCAATCGATGTAGCTCTTTGGGATATCAAGGGACAGGCGTTGCAAATGCCTATCTTCGAGATTCTCGGGGGAGGCACGAGACATCGAATCAAAATCTACAACACGCTCGGTGTGTATGGCGACGTCACTGAGGGATACGACGTGTGGACCGATCCTGTCGGGGTTGCACAGCGACTTCTCGATCAGGGCATAACAGCAATGAAAATGTCGCCAACTGACTTCATAGCGCGCGAGTCAGATGGTCAATTATTGTTTAATGATGATCTCGATTGGGCGTTACGCCCTTTGCGGGAAATTCGAGACAAACTCGGAATGGAAATAGAGGTCGCCAACGATGCTCATGCAAAGTGGAACCTTCCGAATGCACTGAAAATTGTGAGAGAGATGGAACCGCTTCGCCCGATGTGGCATGAAGAGTTGATCTCTCCATTAAACGAACAAGCGCACGTGCGTCTTCAAGCCGCTACAACGACTCCGATTGCCGCCGCTGAACGACTGATGACTCGTTATCAGCATCGTCGATTTATCGAGTCACCAGCAGCGAGGATCAGCATGCCTGATCTCACTTGGACCGGTGGAATCTCGGAAGTGAAAAAAATCGCTATTCTTGCCTCGGTTCATCAGATGCCGATTGCACCACACGACTGCGTTGGCCCTGTGAACATGCTTGCGTGTGCTCACATCGCTATGTCGACTCCGAACGTGATGATTATGGAGTACAACCAAGCAATACATTTGGGTTGGTATCGAGACTTTATCGAACCCGATTTCGTTATCGAAGACGGATACCTGATGTCTCCCACCGAGCCTGGATTGGGTAGTCATCTGAAAAAATCGGTCAAAGACCGACCGGATGCAATAATTCGTACCAGTAACGAAAAAAAAGCGCCGTGGTTGATGTCACCGAATCGTTACACGTACCCGTCACCTGAATTACAAGCCGAATTCATTCACACCACGGAACGTCGCAAGGCGGGTTCCGAAGCTGTTTACTACGACTAACATCGCCAGAATATCCACTAAATAATCTGAACTTTGGAACATAAACACATGCCAGTAAATTTAAATAGTAAGCGAATAATCTTCATTGGATCGGGAGCGGTTGGCTCGTACTTAGGAGGATGGCTTTCGCACACAGGCCATGATGTGACGCTGGTCGACATGTGGGATAAACAGGTCGAGACGATTCGTGAACATGGCCTACAAGTCGATGGCCCGCACGATTCATTCGTCGCCCGTCCGACCATGTATCACCTTCACGAAAACGAATTGCTAGCACGTGAAGAAAAGTTCGATATAGGATTCGTCGCAGTTAAGGCATATGACACTCTGTGGGCTGCAACTTTTATCGATAAGTTCGTGAAATCAGACGGCTACATCGTTTCATCGCAGAACACATGGACCGATCCAGCAATAGCGGAAGCCGTTGGCGCTGACCGCGCTGTCGGGCTCGTTATGTCGTCCATATCGGTCGCTATGTGGGAAGCAGGGAAAGTCGAAAGACCAGGAGACACACGTCGGCGTGATCACGGTCACATCGTATTTAGAGCTGGTAACCACGACGGAAGCGATTCGCCAAGACTGCACGAACTGATCGATATTCTCAATCCGGTCGATGGCGGCAAAATCACTACGAATTTGTGGGGCGAACGCTGGGCTAAGCTTGGACAAAATTCCATGGGTAACCCGGTTTCTGCGGCAAGTAATATGGGTATGGCAGATCTCAACAAACATCCTCGTGGTCGAGAACTACAGATTCGACTCGCACAAGAGGCAGCTGCTGTCGGTCTCGCGCTGGGTCATGATGTCGAAAACTTTGGTGGCAAAAAAGCCAGAGAGTGGGCAGGAGCCTCCCGTGGTGATATCTATGAAACTCTCGATGGTGAACTAGCTGAGAAGTCATCAGGAGCCAACTGGCGTCCTTCGATGGCGCAAGACGTAGTCAAGGGTCGGCCAACCGAGATTTACCAGATGAATGGATTCGTATGTGAGCAGGGTGCTACGGTCGGCATTCCCACACCAGTCAACGCGGCGATGGCTGATGTTATTCGGGCAATCGATGCCAAGGAATTGGAATCTGGCTTTGGCAACGTTGAACGGGTGTTGAAGGCTGCCGGATATTAATTGCGGAGGATCGGTTCGACTTTCGAGGTTTAGGCGATATTCATCTGCCGGGATTCCGTTAGAGTCGATGCATTACTTTTAGCACCGCGCACGCGCATCAACACACGCTCAGAAAACGTAAATAATTGCCCGGCCTTCACGACGATATTCTTATAGCGCTTGATCTGGAAACGACCGGAGTAAACTCCGGCACCGACCACATCATTGAAGTAGGTGCCGTGAAGTTCAAAGGCGATGAGCAGATCGATACGCTTAGTCTTTTGGTCAACCCCCAGCGGAAGCTTTCGAACTTCATCATCGGACTGACCGGGATTACTCAGAGCGATGTCGACTCTGCGCCCGATTGGGATAACGTGAAGGCGGAAGTTGCTGACTTCATATCGGGTGTACCCATCATTGGTCACAACGTAGGTTTTGATGCATCATTCTTACGTTCGCATGGTGTGAAACCAGACGGTCTCTACGACACCATGTCGATGTCAGAAATAGCTCTTCCAGCAGGACCCGAATATAGCTTGGGTCGGTTAACTCAACGATTTGGGTTTATTCACGACAATCCACACCGTGCACTGTCAGATGCACTCGCTACTCGAGATCTGTTCCTTCATCTATTAGGAATTATCGAAGGCTTCGATCGTGCAGTGATTCAGCAAATAAAATTGCTCGGAGAAAAGGCAAATACTCCACTAGGGGCATTAGCTGCACGGATTATTGCTGGTGACGATTCGTCCTACCTACCTACCAGTGACAGCTTAACCGGAATCGACCCGAAGGAACTCGGGGCACGACTGCGGTCTGCTTCCAAGATCCCGTCTGTTGAACCCCATGAATATGATCAAGATTCAAAGGACACCCAAAAGGTTTCCGAAGCGGTCGATGACATTTTTGATGTCGGCGGGTCGTTAGAAAAATCACTGTCAGGATTCGAATCAAGACCTGAGCAGGGTAAAATGGCAAAGGCGGTTTCGGTGGCAATTGAATCCGGCGAACATCTGATCGTTGAGGCTGGTACCGGTGTCGGCAAATCGCTGGCCTACCTAGTTCCTTCAGTGCTCACTGCGATTCGGTCGGGTAAGAAAGTCGTCATTTCTACGAACACGATTAACTTACAAGAACAGCTGATCGGTAAAGATGTTGCTATCACCTCGTCGGCATTGTCGGAGTACGGTGAGACTGCAGATAAAATGCGAGCCACGCAGTTGAAGGGACGAGCCAACTACGTTTGTTTCAAGCGTTGGCAAAACGCAGTTCTTACCACCGACCCCAACGATCTCGAATCTAAACTGCTTTCAAAGCTACTCGTGTGGATGCGAGATACCGAGACTGGTGACCGAAGTGAGCTGGCGCTAGGTCGACTCTCATCTCTGTTCGGGCGTTTTTCGGCCCAAGGCGCGGTTATGTGCCCATCTAACGAGGGTCCTTGTTTCTTGCGTAAAGCAAGAAATCAGGCGAACGCCTCGAATGTCGTGATCATCAATCACGCGCTTCTTATGTCAGATATTGCGATGGGCGGAGGATTGCTTCCCGACCATGACGTATTGGTAATCGATGAGGCACATCATCTCGAATCGGCGGCGACAAATCATCTCGGATTTTCGGTCAACCAAGTTCAGCTTGAAAATGAACTGCGCCAACTTACTGGTAACCGTGGCATTCTGGCAAAACTAGCTTCGTCGATCTCGAAAGGTGTAGTGAACGCACTCGACGCCTCGACGAATATTGCAGCCCAAGCTAATGAAGCTGTCGAAGTAGCCGTTCAAAACTCGTCAATTATGTTCGATATGGCGGCTAAATTATCTGCCGAATTGATGACGGGGCCTCAGCAACAGACAGAATTACGAATAACCGATTCTGTACGTCGACAACCTTCTTGGAGTGACTTCGAAATCGCTTGGGAAAACGCAAATACTCGTTTACTCGAAGTTTCGGCATATCTAGCCGAACTGTGTGAACAAGCCTCGGCGACAAAGGACGGCGCTTCAGAAGGGCTTGTTCTCGACGCGTACGCCGTGAAGGACACGATCGAATCGTCCGCTACAGCGTTGCGCGAGGCAATTCCTGAGCCGAAAGATGACAGCGTCTATTGGTTACGTGGCCAGTCAGGCAACCGTGGTACGAATATCAATGGTGCTCCGCTGGACGTTTCGAAAAAGCTGAACCAAGCGTTGTTCGAGGGTGACCGATCGGTGATTCTCACTGGTGCGACTATCGCTTACGAAAAGTCTTTCGAGCGTTACCGTAATTCCATTGGTTTGGAGACTGGTAACGATCTAGTGTTGGGCTCACCATACGACTATAAAAAGAACACACTAATTGCAGTTCCTGAAGACATGCCATCTCCCGGCGAGCCTGGTTTCGCCAATGCGACTGCCGATGTGTTGATCGACATTGCACGTTCCAGTGCTGGTCGAGTGCTCGTACTGTTCACTTCGATATCTGCCCTTGATAATGCCAGGAAAGCGATCGGATCCGTGTTGGGAAGAGACGGCATTAGAGTCATCGCTCAGGGAGCGGACGGCTCACCAGCCCGAATCATGCGAATGCTGGCTGAAGAGGGTCGAACTATCGCATTGGGAACAAGTAGCCTCTGGGAAGGTGTTGACCTTCAGGGCGCATCGTTAGATGCATTAGTTATGGCGAGATTGCCGTTCCCGGTGCCATCAGATCCAGTGGTGGCGGCTCGTAGCGAGTTGTTCGAAGATGGGTTCAGTGAGTACAGCATTCCTGAAGCGGTACAGCGATTCCGACAGGGTTTTGGGCGCCTTATACGCTCTCGCACCGACCGTGGCGTATTCGTTATTCTCGACAATAGAATTGTGACCAAACAATACGGCGTCAAATTCCAACGAGCATTACCGAGGTGTACTGTTCGTCGGGTTAGTACACAGCGCTTATTTTCTTTATTGGAGAGATGGCGCGATGGGACATTTGAGTGACGATAAGTGATAACGCTTCGACTACCACCTGCTCTGTGAATTTGCACGTAGGCTTCGTCGATGTTTCTGCGACCCTTGATGGTGGGCAAGCTTTTCGATGGTGGCCGGAAGAATCGGGCGGATATCGAGGCGTTGTTGGACGTCGCACAGTGAATGTCAGTGACGTCGACGGTGAAGTGGTTGTTACACCTCGTGATGGCAAGGGACTCGAAGGACTCGAGCACACGATGCTTGAATATCTTGGTCACGATCAAGATATCGAAGGCTTTCGTACCCGATTTGCCAATGATCCATGCCTTGGACCTGCTTTGCGCGGGTATTCGGGACTTCGAGTTCTTCGTCAGGATCCGTGGGAGGCTTTATTTGGATTTATCACTTCGAGCACATCAAACATTCCGAGAATCAAGCTAAATGTTGGAACAGCCGCTGAGCAACTTGGCTATTCAGTAGGGCCTGAACTAAGAGACGTTACTTTCCCTGAACCAGAGGTAGTAGCCGAAGCCGGCGAGCAATTTCTTCGTGACTTGGGATTCGGGTTCCGAGCGAAGTATATTGCCCCCGCTGCAGAAGCAGTCGCATCAGGTCAATTGCGATTAGATGATCTTAGAGAGGCGTCGTATTCGGATGCTCGAGAAGCACTTGTAGCCCTTCACGGAGTTGGCGAGAAAGTAGCCGACTGCGTACTGGCGTTCTCGCTAGACAAGCCGGAATCGTTCATTGTGGATCGACATATTCTGCGCGCATTGCACAAATGGTACGACCTACCTGAAAAGGCATCACTGAGTTACGCTGCCGATTGGGCTCGTGATTTCTTCGGAAAACACTCAGCGCTGGCAAATCAGTACATGTTCCATCGCGAGCGTCTTGCACGTCGTGCGTCTGAATGGGGCGGCACACACGTTAAACATGCATTGCCCGAAGACGAGATTTAGTTACTCCGTGAGGAAACCAGGGAGTCGACTCTTTGCAAGGTCGAGTTCTTCTTGCTTGGAGCTGACTTTACCGTCGAGCTTCGCCCTGTGCACAATGTCGATGAGCTCACCGATTATCGGCCCTTGCGGAATACCGATATCCAAAAGATCGTCACCGGTAATTTCCGGCTTGATGAATTGAAATTTCTCGACGTATTCGACCAGTTTGTCCCGGCGTGGCAGTGGTGGTCCGGCAAGTATGTAGGTATTGATCGAAGCTAGTGGAATTAATCGCAGTAATTCCGAAACGTCGCTTGGTGCGAGGGTTGGCTGATCCAATACTGCTACATGCTTAGCGAGTTGGGCGTTTCCAATAATTGATTCACCCCAAGCAGTGGGTCCGTCGAACCGTTTGACAACCTGTTTTGCTTCGTCTTCATTTAGCCCGAACGTCGTAATAGCCAAAAGATCGGGAAGTTCTACAGAAACTGATTTAGATTGTTCAGACAACACCTGAAGAGATTTGGTTCCGATTCGGAGACTTGGACTAATTGCGGCGAGCAGTCCGATTTCCTCGGACATTCTCAACATTTCGACTCGATCCGGCTCCAATAGAATCAGGTTAAATTCGTTTCGAATCCGTGTGCCGCTTAGTCGATCAATGTTTGATAGGGATTTAGATATAAGTTCGTTAGTACGGGAATCGATATTGAACCCAAGACGAACGGCGTATCGCACAGCCCGGAAAATTCGAGTCGGGTCATCGACAAAACTAGCATCATGCAGCACTTTGATTCGCTTGCGCATCACATCGCCTAAGCCGTTCTTCGGATCGACCAGCGTTCCCCAGTCTGTTCCCATTAAAGAGATTGTCATTGCGTTCACCGTGAAGTCTCTTCGCTTCAGATCCTCATCGATCGATGAAACCGAAACATCAGGAAGTGCTGCTGACTCACTATAGGATTCAGATCGAGCAGTTACGACGTCGATAGATAACACATCGGAAAATATTCCGCGTGTATCGATTTTGAATGTCATGAACTGCGATTCATCGGGTGAACCTGCTCCGATCCGTGCAGCAAGTTTCTGAGATAACGCCTTGGCGTCGCCGACAACAGATAGATCAATATCTCCAGGAGTCCGACCGAGAATCAGATCGCGAACGATTCCCCCGACGACGTAAACGCCATCGACGCTGTCGAGGTCGCTCGATATATCACGACATAGTTCGAATACGTGTCTGTATTCGGCAGAAGATTTTGATGTGAGAAGCTGGGAAAGGTTGGGCATTTACGCTGATTACTATGCTTGAAATCAAATACTAAGCGTTAAACCTAAATCTTTGCCTGAACGATTTGATGTAGCGTTGCTAGACTTTGTCGGATTACGCGATGGACTAGAGAAAGAATTGTTGTTAGTAATGTCAGAAAATACTACCGTCAAGATTGATGTGTTTATCGACTACACCTGACCATGGGTTCGTCAGGCCGGCATTTGGCTGGCCAGAGTAAAGGAAGAGCTTGGGAATGACCTCGAGATCAACTGGCGGAGCTTTGCTTTAGAGCAGGTGAATTCCAAAGAAGGCGAAGACTGGAAGGCTTGGGAGCAGGGCGAAGACTACGTGAGTCGAGGTCTCTGGCCACTTCGAGGTGGTATCGCAGCACGTGAACAGGGAACTACTGCTCACAATAACTATATGGAAAAAATACTTCACGCTAAACACGTTGAACGCAAAGACGTGCGCACTCGTGAATCAATTATTGCCATCGCTGTTTCTGCCGACTTAGATACTAATCAGTTCACGTCGATTCTCGACAATCACGAAACTCTCGCTCAAATTGGGATCGATCATGAAGAGGCTCTTACGCACGGAGTGTTTGGTACGCCGACGTTCGTGTTCGAAGACGGAACCGCTGCATTCCTAAAAATGTTCACACCGCCAGAAGACGAATCATTGAGTGCGTTCAAAGACTTCATGAGCATCGCAAGTAGACGTAAATACTTTGGCGAACTTAAACGTCCCCAGCCACCTTGGCCCCGTGGCGTTCAAGATTGAGACTGCACAATATTGCCGACATCACCGCTTGAAATAGAAGATCTCGATGCGATCGAAAGTGCGCTAGGAGTCACGTTTATTAATCGTGAACTTCTAATGCTTGCACTTACCCATCAGTCATACATAAACGAACATCCTGACGAACTTCCGGTTTCCAATGAACGACTGGAATTTCTTGGCGACTCGATAGTTGGAATGGTTGTTGCCAATCTGTTATACGTGGGTGCCCCCGATTTACCAGAGGGTGATCTCACAGTTCGACGATCGCAAGTGGTTCGTAGAGAAACGTTGGCCTCTGTTTCCAAATCGATTGGATTGGGGGACTGGTTGGTTATGGGTAAGGGCGAAGCGGCTGCAGGGGGGAACGAAAGGAACTCAAACCTAGCTGATTCGTTTGAAGCCGTTGCTGGAGCGGTTTTCGTAGATCAGGGATACGAACACGCTTATTCCTTCGTCAATCAATGGTTAGGTCCATATGTAGACGAAGTACTCCGAACCGAGACCCGAAAAGACCCGAAATCGCTGTTGCAGGAATATTTACAAGGGAACGGGGGTAAACCGCCCCGTTATCGGCTAGTCTCGGAATCTGGCCTAATAAACGATATCGTATTTACGATGGAAGTCGTTATCGATGGCAAAGCAATTGCGACAGGTACGGGTTCTCGGAAGATTGATGCGGAACGAGAAGCCGCCGCTAAGGCATTATCCATACTGAAGTGGGAATCAGACAAATAACGTGCAATTCGGAAAAAGACGTAGATCACTGAAAAGAGGAACCGACACTGTTCGGCGTATTTAAAAAGAGAGAAAAGACCGCTGAAAGTTCTGCCAAGACAGGATCAGCCTGGAGAGGTCGACTTGGTGGTATTTTCAGTCGTTCGAAAATAGATGACGACTTCTGGGATGAGCTCGAAGAAGCACTCGTGATTTCTGATGTCGGTGTGAACACGACGATGAGTCTGATCAATGATCTACGAGATCTTTTCAAGAGCGAATCGATCAAAGAACCAGATCAGATTCGAGTGCGAATGCGTGATCTGATCACTGAGATACTCACCGATAGAACAAACATTGATCCAATTCCTGCCGATGAACCAGTGGTATTGCTAGTGGTTGGTGTGAACGGTGCAGGTAAAACGACTTCGATAGCGAAAATCGTCGATGTGGCGAAGGTTGAAGGCAAGAACATAATGCTCGCCGCTGCTGACACATTTCGCGCTGGGGCAATCGAGCAAATCCAAATATGGGGTGATCGACTCGGAGTACCGGTGATCTCACAGTCAGCCGGAAGCGACCCCGGCGCTGTGGTATTCGACGCTCTAAATGCCGCTAGGGCACGAAATATTGACTTACTAATTATCGATACAGCTGGACGACTGCACACTACGCACAATTTGATGGAAGAACTTCGTAAAGTTCGCGGAATCGTAGAAAAAAACGGTTCAGGATTTACTCAACGAATTATGCTGGTTATCGACGGCACCACCGGACAAAACGGATTGATTCAGGCTAAGTCGTTCACTGAATCGGTGAATTGCAACGGTGTATTTCTTTCTAAGCTAGATGGAACAGCGAGGGGTGGAGTGGCGCTCGCTATCGCTGGCGAACTAGGATTGCCGATCTGGTTCATAGGAACTGGAGAGAAATCAACTGACATGTCTATGTTTGATTCAGAAGCGTTCGCGGCAGCCCTGCTTCCCGAGCCGACTAGCTAGCGAGGAACTGGCTTTGAAGTACCACTTCACCAACTAATGCTGCAAGCAATCGTAACTCTATTCACTGTCCAGCTTATAGGGATCGCAGCGTTCCCTGTTGTCGCCCGGGCATTCCCTGTTTTGGCAGATCGCGGTTGGGCGATTTCCAAACCAGTCGGAATGCTGATCATCGCCACCGCCGTCTGGCTGCTGTCTTACACCAAGTTAGTACCTAACAATCCAGTCAACTGGTGGCTGGTATTGGCAGTGCTCGCTTTAGTGAGCATCTGGTTCCTTCGCTCAGACTTGCCAAAACTGCGACGAGCATTTTTAAGACGCTGGCAAGTAATCGTCGCGATAGAAGTAGTATTTATTCTTTTTTTTGTGATGTTCCTTTCTATGCGGGCATTCGATCCCGCAGCATCGGGCACTGAAAAACCGATGGATCTCATGATGCTGACAGCGGTGACAACCGCCGATTACGCACCACCCGAGGATCTATGGCTTGCGGGCGAACCAATCGCTTACTACTATTTCGGATATTGGATATACGGCGGCGTGAACGCAATGGCAGGGAGTTCGGCTGCAGTAGCGTTCAATGTCGGCATGGCTCTTGTGGCAGGATTAGGAGCGAGCGTAGCCTTCTCGCTTGCCGTGACATTCGTTCGACGAGATGGTGGCGCATTAAAACAATCGATAATCGCCGGAGGCGTCTCGGCGACATTGTTACTGCTGGTATCGAATCTATCTGGTTTATGGACGCTGCTCGACATCACCAAGATCGCTCCTGTGTGGTTATTGAACTGGTACCACGGCAACGAATACGAACGTATAGATAGAATCGCTATTTGGAGACCTGATGATTTTTGGTGGTGGTGGAAGAGTTCACGAATTATCAATACATTCGATGAGGCTGGTAATGGACTCGACTTTACGATCACAGAATTCCCGTTTTTTAGTTTTCTGTTAGGAGACTTTCATCCGCATTTGATGTCGATTCCGTTCGTACTCACAGGTATCACGGTACTCACGGCATTATTCCTGATGCATAAAACGATTTCATTCAGAATTATCAGGAAAAACGTTGCCGCCGGTGTGCTAACGGCTTTGGTGATCGGATCGTCTGGTTTTATTAATTTCTGGGATATTGGGTTACTTTTGTTGTTGTCGATTGGGCTGGTTGTAGCAGGTTGGGTGTCGAAGCGTAAATCAGGCATCAAATCTATTTTGCTAGCTGGATTACCGATGATGTTTCTTTGGCTTATTGGAATATTGGTCTATTCGCCGTTCTACTTCGGCACAGCCGAGAGCCAAGTTCAATGGCCGCCACTCGCTCCTGTGAAATACGGATCGCGACCTATTCACTTCTTGTCGATATGGTCACTATTGATACTTGTCGCAGCACCGACAGCGATCATTCTTGCGAGTCGCTACACAAACTTAGTCGTACAAAAGTTGTTAGGTAAGAAACCAGTCGAAGAACGGAGAAGTCATCTGTTTTGGCGCCCAGCCTGGATTACTTCCGGATTGCTTACCGTTGTTCCGTGGTTAGTTTGGGCGGTAACACATTTGGCGTTCAACGAATCGGCGAATGCATCCGATATCGTGTCTAGACTTCCTGTAACGGCCGTCTTAGGCGTGGCGTCGGCGATTCTTATTGCCGTCCTCTTGACTCGCGCTAGGCGTGGCGCCGATGATGGCAGCCACTTCGTAACAATGCTCGGGGCGCTGGCCCTGTATCTGTTTTTTGCATCTGAACTGTTCTTCGTTCACGATTTATTCGGCAATAGAATGAACACGGTGTTCAAGTTCTACTATCAAGCGTGGATCGTTCTATCGGTGGTAGGCGGGTATGGAACTTTCGTGTGGTTGAAACACCACTCGCTAGTGGCCGGTCGAAAGAAGCTTGTAAGCAGAACTGCACTTGCTATTCTCGGCGTACTAGCACTCAGTTCGGTTTATTTCCCAATAGCGGCTGCAGTTGCTAAAACAACATCATCAGGATTGGGCCCAAATATCGACAGCTTGAGCTATATGAAGTCTAGGGATTCCGATGAATTGAATGTAATAGAAGATTTACGGGACATTGCGGGTTCTGACGATGTAATGGTAGAAGCTATCGGCGATAGTTATTCCGAATATGCTCGAATTTCGGGGTCGTCTGGAGTTCCTACGGTTATCGGTTGGGTATTTCACGAAAGGCAATGGCACGGTACCGATGAACTGTTTGCTGATCGGGAAGAGGATGTCCGCACTATCTATACGACTAGAAATACTGAAGAACTTAAAGCATTGATGGATAAATATGGCATCACGATGGTGGTCTTAGGCCCTAGAGAAAGAGCAACCTACGGCAACATTGTGGCGGGAATGTTCGATACGCTTGGTGACCGTATTATCGAACATGGTTTGTACACCGTGTTCAGCATCGACTAAATACTTTTGACGACAAATACTCGACCAACTGAATCTTCAGATAATGCCCAGTCCACCCTCGGACTTTGGGTCGATGGTCATTGGGTGACTGGCGATGCTGCTCGCTCCGTTCCTAAACGCAGAATTGCACCTGACCTCACTCAACAACAGTCGGAGCCCCGAAACGGATTTTCTATTCCTTTCCGGATTGAATTCTCGATCTACACGGGTCTGGTACTAGTAGCTCTCGCCATGAGGCTTTATGACCTCGGCGGTCGAGCTGTTCATCACGACGAGAGCCTACACGGTTATTTCGCATACCAACTGTTCAATGGTGGTGGATACGACCACAATCCGCTGATGCACGGAATGTTTCTGTTCCACTCTATTGCGACATCATTCTTCCTTTTCGGTGATAGCGACTTCTCTCTTCGACTTCCTATGGCTCTATTCGGTACAGGACTAGTACTTGTTCCTTTAATTCTGAAGCATCGAATCGGTCAATTTGGTGCTCTGACAGCCGGAGTCATGCTCGCTTTTTCGCCGTCGATTCTTTATTACAGTCGTTTCGCCCGAAACGACATATTCATGGCTGTGTTCACGTTGGCTCTGGTGGGAGTTATGTGGCGGTATATCGACAAGCCAAAAAACCGTTGGCTGTACATCGGTGCAGCGCTAGTCGCTGTGGGATTCGCCACTAAAGAAACCCAATACATCGTTATTGCATTGCTAGGCGGGTTTTTAGTCACTCAAGTGTGGAAAGAAATTCGGGATTGGTTGTACGCACGTCGATCACTCGCTGAATTCAGCCCTGAAGCATCTTTTTTGGTATTGTTCGCCACTTTGACTCTACCGCTATTGGCCGCAGGGGTTGCCATATTCCAAGGTGTGTTTGGCGTGGTACTGGCTGCAGAAGATGGCACGCCGGGAGTTCCGACTGGAAGTCCTAACGGGCCAGGTTGGTACGTGGCTATAGGTATTAGTGCAGTGTTCCTTGTAGCAGCATTGACAGCCGGTTGGTATTGGAACAGACGAGTGTTCCTCGGCGCGTTCGCTGTATTCGCACTTGTATTTATTTTATTATTCGCGAATTTCGGCTCCAATCCTGCCGGAGTAGGTACCGGGGCTTGGCAGTCGCTTGGGTATTGGCTTGCTCAACAAGACGTGGCTCGTGGTAATCAGCCTTGGTATTACTACTTCACCATAGGCACGATCTACGAATTCATGCCCTTTGTAGTTGCAACCGGTGCGGCCTTGTATTACGGGTTTAAATCAGGGCTCCGTCCTTGGATTTTCATTGCTTTGATCGCCGGTGCGATGTTGGTTTTGGCAAACGACACTTTAAGTTTCGAAAAGGGACTCATTAAGCGCGCTGAACAGGATGTTCTCACCTATGTCGGTCAATTGGCATTACTTACGGTGTATGGATCTGCAATTGCGTTAACTCTTGTTATAAGAACCACTAGGTTCAATAAATTCCTGTTCTTCTGGACCGTCGGCACGTTCATCGCCTACACGGAGGCTGGTGAGAAAATGCCGTGGTTGCTAGTAAACATCGCTTTGCCAGCAGTGATTCTCGCAGCAAGCACGCTCAATGACATCATCATGTCTATTGATTGGCGTAAGGCTTGGAGAAACCGGGCGGGACTTACCATTGTCGGTGTTCCGTTGTTCTACCTGATGCTTTGGAATATCGTGTTTCATGATCTCGGGGAGGGTTCACGCCAATTTGCGGCTGTTTGGGCTATTTTGGCTGTTCTCGGACTTCTTCTTCTGGGACTTCAAGTTCTGAGTTCAAGAATTGGTCGGTCGCAGTCTCTCTGCATCGTTGGATTGTTGACCGTAGTAATAATGTTTGGTTTTACATTCCGTGCAGGTTGGATTTCCACCTTTGAGAACGGCGACATTCCGGTTGAAATGCTGGTGTACACGCAAACAGCACCCGACATACATAATCTGGTTAAAGAGATAGAACAGACCGCTGATCTCACTGGAGATCGTTACGAGATAAAACTCGCAATCGATATTCGTGATGCCTACTCTTGGCCTTGGCAGTGGTACCTCAGGCGCTATACAAACGTCTCCTTCAGAGATCACACGGCGGATGAAATCAAGGTGTCTGACGATCGATTGATAGCTGTAATTAACGCAAACAATCAGAGCACAGCAATCACTAAAATGCCAGATGGTTTCTCTGATGGCCGAAGACTAGTTCACCGTTGGTGGTTCCCTGAACGGTATCGAGATGTAACTCCAAAGATGTTCTTTGACACGTTGCTGGATCGAAACCGCTGGGAAGGATCGTTAGACTATTTCCTTTACAGGGAACTCTCGAACCCGTTGGGCACAATCGATTCCTATGTTTATTTCTCGGACGAAGTCCCGCTAGTGCCCGCCAAGTAGATCGTTTCTTTTTTTCAAAGTTTAAGGACACCGGTAACTCCGTATGTTTTTAGGGAATAAAGCCTTCTGGCTGGGCGCAATCGTAAGCGCAGCATTCCTTGCCGTGTTCATCTGGTTGTTTGTCGATTTCGATACGATCAGTGATGTTCTGACTGAAGCCAATTACCTGTACGTAGCTCCGTCGCTAGCTTTCTATTTCGTAGCCGTATGGTTCAGATCAGAGCGCTGGAAATTTCTACTTCGTCCCCTTATTGGCGTACCCCAGAAGAGCATCTATTCGGTAGTCGTAGTTGGCTACATGGCGAATAATCTAATTCCGGTTCGAATTGGTGAAGTTGTTCGATCGTATTATCTGAGCCTTCGTGAATCGTGCTCTGCTCCAGCTGCGTTCGGTACTGTCGCGGTCGAACGAGCCACCGACGTACTTGCGTTGTTATTTTTCCTCGCAGCCGCTGGGCTGATGGGAACAGTTGGGGTCGAACGGGCAGTTGGTGATATTTCTTCCGACGTGCCTGGTGGGGCAGCGATGCTCGCCATGGTGGCCTTACTGCCATTCTTATCGGTATTCGGCGCTATCTTGGTAATTTCAACTGCCAGCCGAACAACGGTTCTTGGGTGGATCGACCGTTTTATGTTTATGCTCGGCCGTGGTTTACGCGATCGTTTATTAGGTATTGCCGATCGACTTATCGAAGGGCTTACGGTTGTTAGTTCACCCTCCGATATGGCGAAGGTATTTGCGTGGTCGATACCGGTTTGGGCTTCTGAAGCTACGATGTACTACCTGATTGCTATTGGTTTTGATCTTCGACCCATATTCGACAGTCAAGTCGAGTTTATCGCTGCGATACTTGTGTTCACCGCAGCAGCAAACCTCGCCGGTGTTTTGCCATCCACAGCTGGTAGTTGGGGACCTTTCGACTTTTTCGGTGCTGCCGCATTGGTGGCTCTGGGAATAGGACAGGAGGTAGCCGCTGCTTACGCTCTCACCGTTCACGTTGTGCTTTGGTTGCCGCCGACAGTTGTCGGCGCTGTATTGTTAGTCATGGACGGTAATTCGCTTTCCAGCCTAATGAAAGGCGCTAAAGAATCGGATCAACCGATTGCGGGAGATATTTCGTCTAAATGAAAATTGGAATTATAGGTGCCGGTGCGGCAGGACTTTCCGCAGCTTTTGATCTTTCTGCAAAGGGTCACAAAGTAGTCGTATACGAGTCAGCACCGTTTATCGGTGGGCAGGCTTCGACAATTCCAGTTGGCGGAAGTCCGTTAGAACGTGGGTATCATCACCTGTTCACCAACGATGAGGCGATTCTCGATTTGGTGTCGGATCTTGGCGTTGCCGACGCGATGAAGTGGTATCCGTCTCGGGTAGGCACGTATACATCCGGCAAAATCTACAAGACCACCACTGCACTAGATCTTCTCCGCCTCGGAGCGATTCCATTCTTCGATCGAATCAAGCTAGGATTATTCGCACTGAAGGTCGGTCGTATCAAGGAATGGCGAGACCTTGAAGATCAGACTGCCGACTACTGGCTGAGAGAACGGCTTGGTGGTAAGGCATATGAGAAGGTTTGGGCTCCGCTTCTCAAAGGCAAGTTCGGCGAGTTTTACGATCAGATCGGTATGCCGTGGTTTTGGTCGAAGATTCAGACACGGTTCGCTTCCCGACAAGGCATACGCGGTCGAGAGATGCTTGGTTACCCTGATGGCAGCTTCGACACTATCTTCGACAAGCTAACTGCTGCTATTAAATCTTGCGATGGGGAAATTCATATTTCAACGCCTGTTGAGAGAGTTGAAGTTGTCGACGGTGTCGCGAAAGCACTGATTGCCAAGACGCCATCGGGAGAACAAATACGGGAAGAGTTCGACACTATACTGTCGACTGTTCCTTCATTCTCATTTCCCGACCTTGTCGATCTGCCAGATGATTACAAAAAACGCCTTACCGACGTTCACTATCTAGCAGCTGTAGTCGTAGTTCTTGAGATGGACCGACCTCTAACTCAGTACTACTGGATGAACATCGCTGATCCTGACGTTCCGTTCCTAGGTTTAATTGAACACACAAATATGTTGCCTAAAGAGTGGTACGACGGAAGAAATGTTCTGTACCTGACCAACTATCTCGATAGAACCGACCCGCTGTTCAGCTTGTCGAAGGACGAACTACTCGATTTGTATTTGCCGCATTTGACCAAGTTCAATCCTCAATTCGATCGTTCGTGGATCAAGAAGGTTCATTACAACGCACTTAGCGCTGCGCAACCGATTATTGGTACCAACTATTCCAAAGCCATTGCTGATCATCGAACACCAGTGAAGAAGCTTTATTTGGCGAACACGACTCAGATATACCCTGAAGACCGTGGAACAAACTATTCGATCAAGATGGGTAGAGAACTCGCCAACATGATCGTCGAAGATGAACAACATGACTGGAAAAGATGGAAGTAAACTTACTCGATCTTAGGAGCCCAAATTAACAAGAACATATTGGAACACGTAACGATGGGACAACTCGCAGGTCAAGTAGCGATCATCACTGGAGCTGGAACGGGGATCGGCCGAGAAGCAGCGTTGATGTTCGCCGATCATGGGGCAAAATTGGTTCTGGCCGGGCGTCGAATTGAACCGTTAGATGAAGTCGTGGCGCTGATAGAAGCCAAAGGCGGATCGGCAGTAGCCAAGTCAGTCGATTTGGAAGATGGCGATGCAGCGGCGGCTCTCGGTACTTGGACTATTGCCGAGTTCGGGCAGGTTGATGTTCTTGTGAACAACGCTGGACATAGTTCTCATGTGCGATCGATTCAGTACGTGGGTTCTGAAGAATGGGAGAGCGTATTCAAAGTGAACGTCGAAGGAGTTTACCGACTCACTCAGTCAGTCGTCGGTTCGATGATCAAAAACGGTGGCGGAACTGTAGTGACGACATCATCTTACGCAGCACTCCACCCAGGATTGCTTGGTGGAGCGGCTTACAGCGCTGCAAAGTCGGCTTCATACAACATGATGCGAGGGATTAATGCTGAGCTAAATGCGAAAGGTATTCGGGCTTCCACGATTTTGCCGGCTGAAGTTGATACGCCAATTCTCAATAAGCGACCTCACAACCCAGATGCCGACGCCCGTGCAACGATGATGATGCCGGAAGACGTTGCTGCAGCCATTTTGCTGTGTGCGACTTTACCTGGGCGAACAGTTATTGAAGAGATCGTGATGTCGCCGACGCAGCCTCGTGATCGATCTGTCGACCTAGAAGTTGCAGCTAAGGCTGGATCTCCAGACGCATAAGGCGTTTTACTTATTCGCACCA
>CAWVYJ010000024.1:0-27892 GCA_963934365.1 uncultured Dehalococcoidales bacterium
GCTTCGCATCCTCTAACTCCTTCCCAGACTGGGAGGGGGGAACCTGCTAGTTACACGTCGAGGTTTTTGACTTCTAGTGCGTTTGCTCGTATGAAGTTACGGCGTGGCTCTACATCGTCGCCCATAAGGGTTCGGAACATATCATCGGCTGCCATAGCGTCATCTGCGGTAACTCGAAGCATCACTCTTTCGGAAGGGTCCATCGTGGTCTCCCAGAGTTGATCAGGGTTCATCTCACCAAGACCCTTGTAGCGCTGAATATTCACGCCCGATCGGTCGGAGCTGTTGTCGAGCGTTGCTGGCAAATCTTGCCAAGCCACTCCCGCGGCAACGATGCTGTCGGCCTTTTCGATCGTTAGTGTGCCGGCTTCGAGTACTTCCTTGATGATTGGGTAGATCGTACGCAGGCGGATTACGGCAGGGTTCTGGAAGATGTTCTTGGTCAATGTGTAACCATCGATCTCATATGTTCGATCCGGAAGTATTTCCGGATCGAGATCATCATCTTCGATCACATCTTCGACAACCGAGTCATTAGATGATTCGGATTCCGAATCATCGCCAGGTCCACCAAATAGTGAAGCTTGAGCAACCTCGATAGGAGCTTCTGGTTCTTCAGGTCGAAAATCAAGCTTCACATATTCAGGATCTTTGATCAGCTTGTCGATTACGCCTTCTGGAATGTTCAAAACACGGGCAACTTCGAGCGAGTCGATGTATTCGCGCAGCGGGGTGAGAACTTTGCCTATTTTTACGCTATTTAGTTCGAGTTTGCTGTCATTCTCTGAAGTAATTCGCATTGTTCCGTAAAGGCGGTTTGCTGTCCATTCGTCCAGCTCAGCATCGGAATATAACCATCTTGCCGACCTTCCTCTTGAGGCTCGGTACAGTGGTGGCTGAGCGATGTAGAGGTGGCCGTTTCCGATGATCTGCGGCATGTTGCGGAAGAAGAACGTCAGTAGCAGTGTACGAATATGTGCTCCGTCGACGTCGGCGTCCGTCATGATGATCACTCGGTGGTAGCGAAGTTTTTCTTCGTCATAGTCTTCACCTAAACCGGCACCGAGGGCGGTGATGAGGGCTGCGATTTCTTCGTGAGCCAACATTCGCTCAGGTCGAGCCTTCTCGACGTTCAGAATCTTTCCACGTAGGGGAAGAATTGCTTGGAACTGTCGATCTCGTCCTTGCTTAGCAGACCCGCCAGCGGATTCACCCTCAACGATGTAAATCTCAGACCCTGCAGGGTCTTTTTCGGTGCAGTCGGCGAGCTTGCCAGGAAGTGATCCACCGTCCATTGCGTTCTTGCGAATGACTAGGTCACGGGCCTTCTTTGCGGCAGCCCGTGCCCGTGCTGCGGTGGTCGATTTGTTGATAATCAGTGCACCATCACCGGGGTTGTCTTCGAGGAATTCAACTAGTTTGCGGCCTACGATCTGTTCGACTGCACCCTTTACTTCAGGGTTGCCGAGTCGACCCTTCGTCTGGCCTTCGAATTGAGGATCTTTTACCTTGACGCTGATAACGCACATCAGACCTTCACGAGTGTCTTCACCTGAAAGGTTCTTGATGTCGTCCTTGCCGGTTCCGAGAAGATTGTTTTTCTTTGCGAAATCGTTCAGCACACGTGTGAGTGCCGAGCGGAAACCGGTTACGTGCGATCCACCGTCTCCAGTGCGGATAACGTTTGCAAAAGAGAGAGTGTTTTCAATGAAGGATTCGTTGTACTGCATCGCAACTTCAACAACTACATCATCGATAGTTTCCTGTGCATACATAACGTTCGGGTGAATTGAGCCACGTCGACGGTTGAGTGAACGAACGAAACTACGTACTCCGCCATCAAACATATAAGTCACATCGTTAAATGGCCAAGCATCGTCGTGCCATTCGGATCGTAGGTGAATCGTTAGGCCCTGGTTCAGGTAAGCCATCTCTTTGAATCGACTGGAAATGATGTCCCAGTCGTATCCAATTTCCGGGAAGATTTCAGCATCTGGCATCCAGTGCACCGACGTTCCTGTACCGGAATCATCGGTTTCTTCAGGCTGGCGGACTTCCATCTCGCCAATGGACTTGCCTCGTGCGTATCTCTGTGTACTTACTTTACCGTCACGACGTACTTCTACAGTAGTCCATTCAGATAGAGCGTTCACCACGGATGCACCAACACCATGAAGCCCACCTGAAACCTGATATCCCTTGCCACCGAATTTTCCTCCAGCGTGAAGGGTGGTCATGACCGTTTCGAGGGCTGAAATGCCTGTTTTCTTATGATTGTCCACAGGAATTCCACGTCCGTCGTCGCTAACGGTCACAGAGCCATCTTTATGGATAGTGATATCGATTCTGGTAGCGAAGCCTGCCATCGCTTCGTCGACACTGTTGTCGACGATCTCACGAACTAGGTGAAAAACACCTTCGAGCCCAGTTGTACCGATGTACATACCTGGTCGTTTTCGGACGGCTTCCATGCCCTCCATGACGGTGATGTCATCGGCGCTATAATCAGCCGAGCCGCCAGTGATATCGGAGCCTGCGCTTTTTCGCTTTGCCATTCGTGATCCTTGCCATATGGTGCGATACGCTTTTCGATCCTAGTTTAATCCGAGAAATACAGTTGAGCCAAGCACAGCTTGAGCTTTTGTTGTGCGTGGGCCTGAAGCAGGAGATCGGACGTTGAATCAGGATTGATTCGCGCGGGTTTACATAACCTGTAAACGATACTCTAATTCTACCATTTTTAGGCGGTGTTAGCCCACTTTGAGTCAAGTATGGCGCCAACATAAAATCTACCCCTATTTCGGTTGCTCGCGCTCGGGCTTTATTACGTATTGGATGAACAGTGGATATTTCGACCCAACAATTCGTACTTTTTATTGCTGCCGCGCTGTTCATCGTTAACGTCGGATCGGTTACCGCTATCTGGTGGGATAAACGGCGGGCGAAGAAGGATCAACAGCGAATAAAAGAATCGACTATCCTAGTTTGGGCTCTAGTTGGAGGGTGGCCTAGCGGTATTTGGGCTATGCGCAGGTTTCGGCATAAGACTTCAAAACAATCGTTCATAGTTAAATACGTGTTAGTCGTTTTGATCAGTTTGACGGTGGTGGCAGCTGTTGTGTTTGCTGCGATTGGATAAACAAAATAGGCACACTTGACTACCAAGCGGGTCTATAATCTCGCAATTCGAGTGAAGCGCGCAGTTCCCCTGAACCTGTTGTTTCCCCGGATTTTGTATTGATATATGTACGAAGTGGCAACTTGCAGAATCGAAAACAAGCCGTCTGCTTCGCTTAAGAAACCCGAGGGTTAACCGTGGAAATCGACCGCGATATTTTATTGCTGATGCTTCGCCGCATGTGGATGATTCGAAACTTCGAATTGAAAGTGATGGAAGTTCATAGTGCGGGTGAATTTAGTGGTGCCGCTCACCCTTACATCGGTGAAGAAGCCGTTGCTGTTGGTGCCTGCGCCGCTTTGGAAGATACCGACTACATTACGGGTAACCACCGTTCACACGGCCACCCAATCGCTAAGGGCGGTCGGGTCGACAAGGCAATGGCCGAGCTTTACGGCCGAGTTGATGGATACTGTAAAGGCAAGGGCGGATCGATGCACCTTGCCGACTATTCAATTGGCATTCTTGGTGAATCGGGAATTCTAGGTTCGTCAGTTCCTGTCGCCGTTGGAGCGGCTCTTGCTGCGCATATTCGAGGCGATAAATTTGTTTCGATGGCATTTTTTGGTGATGGGGCCTCTAACCAGGGCGCCCTGCACGAATCGATGAACCTCGCTTCAATCTGGAAACTTCCAGTTATTTTTCTTTGTGAGAACAACCAGTACGCCGTGACAACTTCCTATGCTGAAACGGTGGCTGTAGATCACGTTTCCGACCGAGCTTCGGCATACAACATGCCGGGAATGCTCGTTGATGGGCAAGACGCTATTGCGATGTACGAAGCGACTGCTGCCGCTGTTGCAAGGGCTAGGGCTGGCGAAGGCCCGACTTTGATCGAGGGTCTTACTTACCGATTTGAAGAGCACTCTTTGGGTCTTGGCCGAGTGGCTCGTGGTGCCTACCGAGATGAGGCAGAAATTGCCGAGTGGCGTAAACGCGACCCTCTCGACATTCTCGAAAAGACTCTGACTTCACAGGGAATCGCCACTCGTGAGGAGTGCGATGCGATAAACGCTGAGACTGCTGAAGAAGTCGAAAGAGCTACTGACTTCGCTCGAAACAGTCCGTTCCCAGAGCCAGAAGCTCTGTTTGATGACATGTGGGCTAATCCAATTCCACAAGCGTAGACCAACTTTTTATTAATTTTTTAAAAAGTATTTCTCAGTTCATAGGTAATAGATCAAAATGGCGCAGACCGTATTTTTAGAAGCAATCAATCAGGCAATCCAGGAAGAGATGAGACGTGATGAAAGCGTTTTTATTCTGGGTGAGGACATTCGTAGAGCGATCTACGGTGCAACAGCCGATCTCCTAACCGAGTTCGGCGAAAAGCGAGTTCTCGATACTCCTCTTTCGGAAAACGGTTTTTTTGGTGCTGCAATTGGTGCATCGCTCGTAGGGATGCGACCGGTTGTGGAGACCCTAACCAGCTTCATGTGGGTTGCAATGGACCAGCTCATCAGCCAAGCCGCAAAGATGCGGTATATGTTCGGTGGGCAGGCGACGCTTCCAGTCGTATTCAGGGCATCGATGTTTTACGGTGCTGGATCAGCGGCTCATCACTCTGATCGTTCGTACCCGATGTTCATGAACATGCCTGGTATCAAGATCATAGTTCCGTCGAACCCGGCCGACATGAAAGGTTTGCTGAAGACGGCGATTCGTGATGACGACCCGACTATTGTGTTCGAGGATGGCACGTTGTTCGGCATGAGGGGCGAAGTCCCAGACAATTCCGAGCTTCCGGGCGAAGAATTGTTGGTTCCGTTTGGTGAGGCTCGAATTTCGCGTGAAGGAACTGATTGCACGATCGTCGCAATTGGTGGTGCGGTGAACCATTCGATTTCAGCTGCTGATCAGTTGGCTGCAGAAGGTATTTCGGTTGAGGTGGTCGATCCAAGAACGCTTGTTCCTCTCGATAAGAAGTCAATTCTCGAATCTGTCGAAAAGACTGGTCGACTCGTGATTGCCGATCCTGCTCACAAGGTTTGCAGTGCGGCTTCGGAGATTGCTTCGATCGTTTCTGAGGAAGGCTTCTGGTCTCTTCAGGCTCCGATCCAGAAAGTGGCTTCGGAACAGGTTCACATTCCTTACACACCTGCCCTTGAGAAGCTTGTTTACCCGGATGCTCCTAAAATCATTGCAGCAGTAAAACGTACTCTAGAGAGCTAAGTGCTATTGCCAAGATTTCTCAGAAATCAGTAGTGATAAATGCTCCGGGTTTAGACCCGGGGCATTTTTTGTTGGTTCCGGAGATAGAGTCGCGTGCCAAACCTCTTCTCGACCGTATCAAATCGGAGTAGAAAGATTCTAAAATAAACTCAGAAGACAAGTCGCTCCAGTCTGGATTATGCGAATCCATTAACTCCCGTTTTTGAAGTCGGTTACAACTTTTGATGTGTTGCTCGGGTTCGAGAGCCACACATATATCGTTGGTGGTATCGAACCAAACCAGCTCGGTTAGCCCGTGAAATTTCATAACTTCGAGCTAGTTCAGTATCTATGTTCGATTAGTCGCCGAACTAAGTCGTTCGTCTTGCAGGCATAGAGGATTTAACGGAATATGTGGTGGATCTCATTCGCTAAGCATTGCTGGTTTTGACATCAGCTCAAAATTTGATGTCGGGTTTAAGTGATTTTCTATTGAGAATTTGGTGGGTTCAGTCGAAGATAGCGTTGCTGGGGTAGATGATTGCCGCGTCAATGACAAGTCTTTCGTTCTCGCGTTGGCATGTGAGGGGGTAGGCTATATGCGTTCGTCGAAGTACAACGCGAGAGAGAACCCCCCCCCCGGAGCATTCTATTGAATCCTGTTTTTGAGAACTGCAAGGCAGTTACGTTCGATCTGTTCGGAACTGTTCTCGATCTTGGCGGCTCGCTAACCCCTCACCTCAAAATATTCTTGGATGGGCGGGGTTCGGATGTCGACCCTGCGGCGATGTGGCAGCAGCTACGGTATCGACAGCGAATCGAGCAGTATCAGGACACGCTTGTCGAACTGGGTCACTCGGGATACCTCGAAACCGTTCAGAAGGCGTTCGACTACGTTGCCCGAGCGAACAAGCTCGACCCGACACCAGAGCAAACCGACACGTTCATGACGGGCTGGCAGGAACTTTCACCTTTTCCAGAATGTGTTTCCGGTCTTGATCGACTCGGTGAACGGTACAAACTGATTGCGCTCTCGAATGGTAACCCGTGGTTTCTCGATCACCTTGTAAAAAACCGTATTAAATACGACTTCGATGATGTGATGTCGGTCGAACAGGCTGGCTACTTCAAGCCGAAGCCTGGTGTTTACCGTCGTGCGGCTCGTAATTTGAATATGGAGCCGGGCGAGCTAATTATGGTTTCGGCGAATTCGTTTGATGTGATGGGTGCGAGAACCTGTGGGCTACGTGGTGTGTATGTAAATCGATATGACTTACCGTTCGAGGATACCTACGATATGTACAAGCCCGATTCTACTGTGCTCAATTTTATCGAACTAGCCGACGACCTACTCTAACCGGATTAGCTGGATTTTCTTTAAAACGATTAGGGCCGGTTTAACTTTTGGGTTGGCGCTAGTTTTACTGTTGGCGGTTGCTTGTTCTTACGGATCAGATTCGGAAACCGTTTCAACCCCGACTCCGACGATTAGTCCGGCTCAGGAACCGATTACGACTGCAGTAGTTGAGCCAGTAGAACTTACGGGTCAAGGCCTTCTAGCTGAGATCAAACATGACATCGAATAGCGATCAGAATTCGATCGTCCGTAGATATGGCAAAACATCTTCAACTAACCGGTGTTCATGAATTATGGGACACCAATGAGATCATGATCCTCGACTAACTCAGTCGACAAAACCTTCCGAACTACTCTTCAACTGCGCTAAACTAGCCGCCGGCGCGGTATTCTTGATTCCAATTTCAGAGTTTCGGCTGTACTTGTATCAATACGAGTAAGGCGACGCACAGCTAGCTGACGTTGCGCCCGGCAGTTGGCAAATAAAGAACGGTAAACGTTAAATATGTCTGCACCTATCACCCTGCCACAGTGGGGCATGGGGATGAACGACGGAGAAGTCATCAAATGGCTCAAAGCTGTCGGCGACCCGATCGCAAAAGGCGATCAACTTGTCGAGATCGAATCTTCTAAAGTAAACGCTGAGGTCGAAGCGACTGCCGATGGCACCCTCGGCAGAATCGATGTTGAAGAAGGCCGTATCGTCGACGTCGGAACTGTTCTAGGGCATGTTCTAGAATCTGGCGAATCGGACGCTGATCTGCCAGACGTAATTCCAGCTCGTGGACCTGCCGGTGCTCCCGTTCCAGTGGCTGTAAAACCTGTCGTTGCTTCTGCCGCTGTTGGCGTCGCTCCAAAGGGCGGAAAACAGATCGTCACACCGCGCGCGCGACGGCTCGCCAAAGAGATGAGCGTTGATCTTGCAGGAATTCTAGGAACCGGACCTAGCGGTCGAGTTACCGAGGATGATGTGAAAACTGCCGCTGCAGCTCCTGCGGGAGGCACGACTGCCGCCGCTGCTCCGCTGCCAAAATCGGTTGTTCCGGTAAAAGAAACTATCAAGCTTTCGGGTCTTCGAGGAACTATCGCACGCCGCATGACTGAAAGTACCACCATTCCATCGGTGACTCTTTCGACCACTGCAGACGTCACCGATGCTATCGCATTCCAACGTGAGCTCGTTGGTGAATGGAGACAACACAAGCTGCGACCCCAATATCAGGATCTTGTAATTGCAGCTGTTGCACGTGCGCTCAAGGATTCTCCGATTGCCAACTCTCATCTAGTCGGCGACGAAGTGCGAGTGCTCGACCAAGTGAACGTCGGAATCGCAATGGCCATCCCTGAAGGCCTGTTAGTTCCGGTTATAAAAAACGCCGATCAAAAATCTCTATTGGAAATCGCACAGGAAGTTCGTGAACTCGCTAAGAAGGCAAAAGCAAATAGCCTTTCGATCGACGAAATGACGAACAGCACGTTCTCGATCACCAACCTGAGTTCGTACAACATCGATACTTTTGATCCACTATTGAACCAGCCTGAAATCGGAATTTTGGGAGTTGGAACGGTTGAAGAACGACCTGTGGTGGTTGATGGCGAAGTGGCTATCCGATCGATCGCGAACTTGAACCTTGCGTTCGACCACCGAGCGTGGGACGGTGCACCGGCTGCCGAGTTCGTGCGGTCAATCGCTAAATTGCTCAGCGATCCAAGCTGGATGAAGGCGTAAGCGTCGGCATATGTCAGTATCGAATAGTTTGGGACTTTTTAATTGAGTACCGTAGGAATAATCGCAAATCCTGCGGCAGGTAAAGACATTCGTCGTTTGGTAGCCCACGGTCGAGTGGTCTCTAATCAAGAGAAGGCAAATATTCTTCGCAGGGTGTTCGCTGGTGTTGTTTCGACTGGTGCTGATCGAATTTTAATAATGCCAGATCATTCAGGGTTGGCGCGTCCGGCTGCCCATGACGTTGAAGGTCAGATCAAAATCGATTACGTAGAAATGCCGGTAGCCGACCATCAAGTTGCTTCGACAAATGCTGCCCGTGCAATGGCAGAACAAGGTGCAGATAGCATTGTGACTCTTGGTGGAGATGGCACGAACCGTGTCGTTGCCAAGGGCGCTGGTACGGTGCCACTGATTCCTATTTCAACGGGAACGAACAACGTATTTCCCGCGAACACTGAAGGCACCCTTGCTGGAATCGCCGCCGGATCAATGGCGACAGGTGTGTTGACCATTGAAGAGGCTTGCCGGCGTTCTAAGCGGATAGACATTTACGTGAATGGTGAGCGTCGAGACGATGCGCTAGTCGACGCTGCGGTCTCAGATCAGATGTTTGTTGGTGCTAGAGCTGTTTGGGACACCAAGACGCTGCAATCGATGTTTCTGACCCGGGCTGAACCTGCAAGCATTGGTCTTTCGTCGATTGGGTCAAGGATCATGCCTATTTCGATCGATGAAGAGTACGGGCTTTACCTTCGACTTACTGGCGAACCGGGCGAAAACGCTACGACGGTGCGAGCGCCGATTGCCCCGGGCACAATTGCTGATGTCGAAATTATGGAGTGGCACAAGTTTCATCCGGGCGACAAGATCGAAATCGATACTCAACCCGGAACCATCGCTCTTGATGGCGAACGAGAAGTAGAGTTGCTCCCAGATCAGGACGTATATGCGACCTTGGCGACAGACGGTCCTTGGGTGGTCGATGTACAACAGGCAATGATGTTATTGGCTGCAACGTAGGCAGGCCAGTAGTTTTTCAATAAACAAAAAAGAGATCCTACGGTGGATCTATTTTCCTCGTTCATGTAGGTCGAAGTGGTTGGCACGAGGGGATAATGCATGGCGTCTCGCTGTGATACGAGACCATCTCGGCTTTTATAGATTGGACGTAGCTCGGGTTGATTTTAGTTCTCAGGCGATTTCGCTCTAATTTCGCACAGTTGCTCGCGCTCGCCATCACTGCTCTGCTAGCAATATCGATCCTCGCCGGCGCTCCCATGTATCTCAAGACGATCGAGTCGCTAGGGCTCAGATCGGTTTTGGATACACTGTCGCCAGCAAATAGGAATCTACTGATTTCTGTCGACAATTTTCCTCTGACGCAAAATTCAATAGCAGCGGGATCAGAGAGAGTCGAAATAACACTTGGTGCGCTTGGTGACCTACCGATAAGCGTTTCGCAGGAATCGCACACGAGGGCTCACTACTGGGCGTTCGAGCCTGACGCCATCATTCCGGGTCCCTCTTCAGATAGTGCGATTCTAAATCGATTCGTAGGGTTTCCTGATCACGTTGAGTTCGTCGACGGTCGGGCGCCTGATGCGACCGTCACATCTGAATCTGGTCTTCTAGTTGCTGAAGCGGCCATTCCGTTCGTTCGTGCTGAAGTGCTTGGTGTGAATGTTGGCGACTACATCTGGCTTGCGTCATCGCCGGTCGACCTTCCATATCTGAAACTTGAAGTCGTAGGAAGATTTACTCCAGACGATCTTCAAGAAGAGTTCTGGTTTGATTTAGGATTTGAAGCGGTTGAGCCGCCGAGTCCGTCATTTGTTGCAAGGCAGCCCCTTCCTTTGTTCATAGCCGGAGATGGATTATTTGATCTCGTCACCGGCGGACCTGCTTCAATTGGAACGAGTCGTTGGTTGGTTCAATTAGACATCGAGGAAATCACCTATCAAGGTCCAGCTGCTGTCGAGCGACAGATTGATGCCGCTGCCGGTCGGTTACGGTTGGAATTTCCGGATGCGAAACTAGTTTCGGCGTTGGAAAATCGATTCAAGGCACTCCGAGAAGAGATAGTATTCGCGCGAATACCAGTGCTGATGATGGGCGGAGTCGTACTTGCTGTTTCCGTGTTTCTATCGATCACATCTGCGGGATCTTTAGTATCTCGAACACGTGTCGATACCGGCAGGCTTCGCGCCCGAGGATTCAGTAGACACCGTATCGCTCTAAGTCGTTTTTACGAATCAGCGCTATTCGTGCTTGTTCCAGTTTTGATTGCACCATTTATTGCGTTTGGGGTTATTTCCTCGTTCGATCTGCTTCCTGAATACGAACTTGCAACACTTGGCGGAGGGGTACCAGCTCGATTGTCGTGGCAGGCGTTTGCAGTGTCTTTTGCTGGTGGGCTCATGTTGCTCACGTATATGCAGCTGATCGCTTTCTCCGCGAATGCACGCGAGATAGATTCTGAGAGATTAACTTTGGAACGGGTCGAAGGGAGGCCATTTTTCCAGCGTCACTATCTCGATTTGATATTTCTGATATTTGGAAGCGTTGTGTTGTGGGATTTGACGACTGAAGAATCAGTCGTAGCCGAGCGAACTGGGCAGATTGGTGAGGTCGGCCAGCTATTGGTGTTCGCTCCAGCGATATTCTTGGGAGTGGTAATCGTATTTTCACTACGAATCATGCCTGAAGTCGCACGACTTGCCTCGCGAGTTATAAGTAAGCGAGGTCCCGCGTGGCTGCATATTTTTATTGCTATGTTCGCAAGGTTGCCGAACACGTACGCCTGGCCAATAGCGATCATCGGTATGGCAACTGGCTCGATAGTCCTCTCGGCGACCGTTTCTGCTTCACTAGAGCGAAGTGCATCTGATCAGGCGGGCTACGAAGCTGGTGCGGATCTGCGGGTGCTACCGGTCGATTTTAATAGTGGGCCGAGAACCGAAGTGTTAGATCAGGTTCGCAATATTGAGGGCGTAACGGGCGCATCTATCGGACTACGAGCGATTGGTGGACTTCGTGATGGAGGTCGAGGTGCTCCGTTTGAGTTTCTGGCCATCGAGCCGGAAGAATTTTCCAAGTTCGCTATCTTCCGAGACGACTACGCCGACGAGCCGATAGATCAGGTTTTGTCGGCGATGAACACTTCGGGCGGCCCGGGTTCGACGTTCACTTCGACGCAGCTTATCGATAATCCCGATCAGGTCGGAATTAGGTTTAAGGTGAGTTCTGCTGAGGAGTTCGTTCGTGTCAGCCTGCGATTAATGGATGCAGTTGGTCGTTCTTGGTCTGTTGACTTGGGCCCTATGACCGCTACCGATTGGGAATTCCGAACTGGTGCCGTTCCCGAATCCGCGTCGAGGCCTGTCGAAATAGCCGGCGTCGTATTCTTCGAGCAGGCAAACGACGAGCTTGGAAACCCGATGACCGTTCTGATTGACGAATTGGTGGCGATAAAAAAAAGCGTTAGTGAAGAAGCGACGGATCCGACGATCGTAACGGTAATCGATTTTGGCGATATTGATGATTGGCATCCGCTCGCTTCGAGCAAGGGCATAGATACGGTAATTACCTCAGTCGAACATGACCACTCCGGGCAGAGTGATAGTGCGATTCGAATTGAACTTGGCGTGGGAACGAATCGAGGTGTTAGAGGGATAGTCAGATCGGCGACGGAATTGGTTCCCGTGCTGTTCAGCGCTGAAGCGCTAGAAGAGAACGGTCTTTCTGTTGGCAATCGTACTGTGATCCATGTATTCGAGCAGTCGGTTCCGGTACGAATTGTTGGCGAAGTAGATTACTTCCCGACGATGAATCTAACTCAGTCAGGCTATGTTATTTCCGATTCAGCTTCCCTCTGGACTTATCTTTCGATGAGTAGTTTCAACTCGGCAGGTTTCTTGGAAGAAATGTTCATTGGGCTTGATGATCCTGCCGATCAAGAAGTGATTTCAAATATTTCTGATGCGATTGGCGGCATTCACACTCTGGTCGTTCGGGATGAACTAGAAAAGGGTTCATTGGTCACCCCGTTAGCAATCGCCGGTTGGCGTGGCGCCGCAATAGTCTCTTCGTTGCTAGCTGCAGTTCTTGGCGTGCTTGGATTCTTGGCCTTCGCTCCGGCTAGGCCATCGGGCGATCATCATAAACTAGCAGTATTAGGGGCTCTGGGAATCAGAAAATGGGTACTGCTTACAATTGCCATCGGTGAGTCGGTGACGGTTTTGGTGATTGGCGTTGGGATTGGTCTAGCTGCAGGAATTTTTATGGCGAGATTGGCTGTAGATACAACTACTCAGACTGTTTCTATCGGGGCTATTGTGCCGCCCGTTCAATTTTCAACCGAGTGGGGGTTTGTCGGAGTGCTGGTTGGCAGCCTTGTCCTTGCCACAGTCGCAGTTGCTGCACGCGATTACATCGCTCTAAAGCGGATAAATTTTGCAGCGGCAATAAAGAAATAGAGAACGTTTCGAAGCTCAAAACGGCCTAGCTAGTGATTTCGAAGATTTCGGTATTGTGGGTTTCGGCAAGTAGCGGGTATATCTGGTCGAATATCGTGGTGATGCTCGGAGTTTTACGAACAGTGCTTCGTGACGTTTCGTAGTCGGCGGTCGAATCCCAGAGCTGCTCGGTTTGTAGCATTCCGTGCGATCCATGCCAGCCTTTGTAAACGGTCGGTTTCTTGTACCCAGCAGCTTCCATTGCGGAACTTGCCTCGTGCACGAGAGCGGCCAGTTTGCCTCCGGTGCCGGGTTTTGGAAGGTAGGTGCGTCGAACAGCAATCATCGGTAATTCTTTCTTTTTGCAAGTGTCGAAATTAAACGACAAAACTGCGATCGTGAGATTAGATCTTGAAGCTGCGCCAGTCTCGCTCGAATCGATCTTTGCTCTTCATGCCCGAAACGGTCGGTTCACTAAGAATAGTCTGCGGCCCGCCCTCAGCTAAAAACTCGCCGCCAACGGTGGCTGAACGCCCTCCCGAATACGACATATAGCAGAATCCAACGCCATCATATGGTTCTGGTGCGTCGGTTTCGTTTATTCGGCTAGCGATTACCTCGCCGACCTTCGTGCCTTGGCCCGCGGCGAACACGCCAGCTTTTGGAATGGCGAAATCTCCGGATGGCACAACGTTCACGTCGCCGATTGCAAATACGTTCGCAGTGGATGTTTCTAAATTTGCTTTGTTCACAGGAACCCACGGTTTGCCGTCAGAAACGCCGCTTGCTGCAACAATTGTGGGAATTTTGTGAACTGGAACAGTTGCGATGATATCGGCGGTTGTCGTCGAGCCATCGGCGAACGATGCTTCCCTGCCGTTTGCTGAAACTTCGGTTACTCCAGCATCTGTGACAAGTTCGATTCCGCGTTGATATAGCGCGCTGCGAACTCGCATCGATGCTTCTTTACCAGCTACTCCGAGCGGTCCTGGCTCGGGAATGTAAACGGAAATTTCTAGGTCTTTTCGGATACCTTTATTCTTAGCCCACCAGTTTAGGATCATGGCAGTCTCGAACGGTGCTGGCGGACATTTGTATGGCGGCTTCGCAGCGGCGAGCACGACCTTGCCTCGCTTCAGTCGACTGAGTCGGCGGCGCAAATGACGGGCGTATTCGAAATCGTAGAACGAGTAGGCGTCTCTTGCCCCGGGAACGGCATCCCAATCGTATGCGGCGCCAAGTGCGATAACCAGATAGTCGTAATCGAGCGTGCCAGCCGATGTTTCGACCTTTTGGCTTGTCGTGTCGATAGCGTCGATATTCGATTCGACGAACTTGATGCCACGGTTGGCGAGTCGCCCCAGCGATCTACCGGTTTTATCGGTATCTCGTTCACCAACTATCAATAACGGGTTCATTCCGCATAGATGCGTCACCCTATTTCGATCGACAATAGTTACTTCGTGTGAAGCGTCGAGAGATGCACGTGCGCTTATCGCAGCTTGTACCCCTCCGAAACCACCCCCCAGAACCAGAACTTTCCTACCGGCCATACTTTTCTGCTCCCGACATTCCTATGCAGGCTTACCCAAAAACGACTGCGGCGCCAGCTTATCGGTTTTGTAGGAGCGATGGTGCTGAAAGTCGCTACTCGGGGATACTATTTGAAACTCGTGTGAGCCGATCTTTGGCATCGCATGCTGTGTTGGCTGTGTTGGATATCGTGGAATTTTGAGTTTCACGTCGAATCACTTCGGGTTATATGAATGCAACCTGAGTTACGCTGTCGAATTCCTGAATCACAACGTTTCGAAGTAAAAGGAGTCCCTCTCACGGTTCAGCTTTTAGAACGTTGTTGGCAATATTCGGGTTGTAGGTGCCAAGAATGAGGTACTTCGGACGACCTGTATCCAACTTCTTGTTTAGTGTCGATTGCCCTTAGATCTCAGTGATAATCTCTAATTCCTCTTTGGCCAACGCCGCAGCGACCGCTTAGATTTCTTAATTGAATCCAAGACTTGCAGTGTGCAGTATTCCGTAATTTATAGTTGCCAAGATCATATAAATATTCCGAAAGGTTACTTACCAGTCGACTGCCACTACTGATCCCGACATGACCCAATATAGATTACCGCGTATGTGGATTATCTAAATGATCGTGAAGGGGACGTGTACTATTCTGCTGAATATAGAATTCGATTATTTCGGTGTTGCCGAAGTAAGTTGACGAACAAAAAACACGATCCGAAAGAACAATCTGAAAATGCGACCGACCAAACCGTCTTACTCCATAGATTGGGGCGAGTCGTGTGACACGATGGTTGCGTTGGGCGTATCAACCAAGGGCGGGAATACCGTTTTCGCTAAGAACAGCGATAGGCCACACGACGAACCGCAGCCGTTGATTCAGATTGAAGCGGCTGATTACTCGGGCGGATTTTCTGGGACCCAGTTCGTCGATGTGCCGCAAGCTGCCCACACGTACAGGCACGTTGGTTCGAAGCCGTATTGGTGCGCTGGGTATGAGCATGGATATAACGAGCATCAGGTTGTAATTGGTAATGAGGCACTTCCTTCGCTGTTACTTGAAGCGAGTGAGCCGAAATTAGTAGGCATGGAAGTGCTGAGACTCGGACTCGAACGGTCGAAGTCGGGTGAAGAAGCGGTCGACGTCATCACAGGGCTAGTCTCAGAGTTTGGTCAGGGTAAATTTTCGAACTCTGCAGGAGTACGCACATACGATAATATTTTCCTTATCGCCGATCCAACGTCGGCTTATGTGGTTGAGTGCGTGGGCCATGATTGGGCCGTGAAGAAGGTCGAAAACGTCACTTCGATATCCAATATTTCTCAAATTGGAGAAGATGCTGATCGTATGTCACCGGGTGTAAAATCTCAAGCGACTAAATTGGGTCTTTTTGAGATGGAATTTGGCGATAAATTTGCTTTTAGTAGTGTATTCGCCGATTCAGAAAATTCTTTAAGCGGGCTCGCAAGGCAGTGTAGATCTGATGCGATGCTGGGACGGGATGCCGGTCAATTGGACGTGCGCTCGATGATAGAAGTATTGACCGATCATTCTGACGGCGAAAACCCGGATGAAGATCGTGTAGTCGATGTAGCAGGTAATTTGTCGATCTGTCTTCACCGCACCGTTGGTGAATCAACGGGTGCTTCGACTGCGAGCTTGGTCGCCGATCTATGCGCCACCGACGAACGATTGCCGATTTACTGGACCGGGCTCTATTCGCCGTGCATGACCGTTTTCTTGCCTAATTTTATTGAGAGCGAGCTGCCGGGCGTACTCGGAATTGGTAGTGAACTCGAGAGTGCTGACAGCCCGTGGTGGGATTTCTACCGACTTACTCAGCACGGCGTGAAGGCTGGAGCTGAGGTTAGGTCTGAGATTAGATCTGAACTGTCGAATCTTCAGAACGATCTGTTCAAGTCGGCTTACGAAGTCGCTAAAAACGGACGAGAACTGATCGGAAACGGTGCGGGAGATGCCGCAGCGGAGATGTTGATGAAATACATGGCTGAGAACGCTCAGCGGGTCATTTCGAAAGTAAAATCAATGGTTCCTGCCACTGCATCAGTCAGCTAGTTATTCGTAAATATGAGATGTAACCGTTGAAGAACAGCAAAGAAAATAAAAAACTCGATCTACAGCAAATTATGAAAGCTGCCGATAACGCCGCCGCTGTCGCGAGAGAAGTGCTACTCGAAAGATTTCGACCCAACTCAGCCGAAGCACTTGATTCGTTCTACAAATCGCCAAATGCTCTCGTGACCGATGCCGATTTGGCTGCTGATAAGGCGATTACGGAAGTGCTCAAAGCGTCAAACGCCCCCGGTCGAATACTTTCTGAAGAGAGCATGACACAGCTTTCAAGCGACGACGATTCGCTTACATGGCTTGTCGATCCTCTTTGCGGAACGGTTCCATTCAGCACCGGAATGGATCACTGGGGAGTGAATATCGCCTTGCGACAAGGTGGTGAGTTGATTGCCGCATCGCTTACACTGCCGTCGCTCGGTGAACTACTTTCTGCTACCAAAGGCAACGGAGTAATTCGAAACGGCGAACCGTTTACCGCCTCTTCGCCAAGGCAAAGACTATCTGAATCTACAATCGGTTTAGAAGTAGATGGACCCGAAGAATGGCGAGCGAGACTGGCTAGCGATCTTGATTGGATTCCGTCCGTTAGTCAGATAAATACGTTCGCTTCTGCCGCCTACCCAATTGCACTAGTTTGCCTTGGTCGACTGGCTGCGGGAGTGTTCTATGGCATAGAGCCAATGCACTTCGCTGCGGGTGCCATGATTGCCAGTGAACTTGGTATACGCGTGACCGACGAACTAGGAGCGCCAATCGACTGGTCGAAAGACGATGAGCTCTCAGTAGTAGTTGTAGGCTGGCCCGTGATTCACGAACAGCTACTTGCAGCGATGACGAAGTAGTGGGCGAATAAAGGCTCAAACGTGCTTGGCGTAAATCTTTAGCTGAGATGCATTGAATCCGGATGATTCAAGAAACTTTGAATTGCGATAGCCTTCTGCTAGTAAAATCGAATAAATCTGTTTGATGTCCTCTGACCGCTCCTGACCTACAGATCCCAGAATGTAAAACTGGCAATGCATAGTGGCTTTGTTCAGTTGATTGCCGTTTGACTGAGACGCTCTTTGAACGTAGCTTGGGCAGGCGATTTTCCGCAAGCTGGTCGATTAGCGACTGGCTTTCATGTATATCCAGATCGAGAAAAAGTATGCCGTTCAACGTAAACCACATCCACCTGAAGTCCAGCGACCCTAAGAAAACGGCCGATTGGTTCGTAGAGGCTTTCAAGGTTGATATCACCTCCGACAACGTTCGACCTGTTGGCGACAGATTCATCACAACCATGACCGAAGGCGGACTGGCTATCAACATTTCGTCGGAACGAACTGACGAGAAGCTCGGCCCTGCAGATGCTAACCCGCACTATGGTCTTGAGCACTTTGGTTTCGATACTGATGATATGGATGCTGATATTGCCCGATTGGTTGAGCTCGGAGCTGAACTCAAAGAGGGTCCAATTAACAACGGCGGCGGCGTGAGTATTGCGTTCGTAGCTGCTCCAGGCGATATCCGAATCGAACTCATCCACCGGGCGTAGGACCTAGCGGCACGTTTTTAAGTGCCACTAGCACATTTCATAGCGATCGCAAAGTAATTACAGGAACTCGCCAGAATGACCATAAAACTAGCCGTGGCTGGCGGGAACCGAGGAGCGAGATTCGGTCAGGTTTTGAGTGGTCTCGAAGACCAGATCGAACTGGTTGCAATCTGTGATCCCGCAGACGAAGTTCTATCGAGGTGGACGGACGGTCGACCCGACTTAAAGGCGTATTCGCAGTTCGAAGATATGGTCGAAGATCCTGGTATCGACGCGGTATTTATCGCAACTCCGATGCTGCTTCACGCCGGTCAGGCATTAACCGCCCTGAACGCCGGAAAGCACGTTCTATCTGAGGTGACTGCCGCTGCAACCCTCGACGAGTGCCATGCGCTGGTCGAGACGGTAGAGAAGACTGGTCTGACGTACATGATGGCCGAAAACTACTGCTATCGACGTGAAGCGATGATGATAAAAAATATGGCGGATCAGAACGTTTTTGGCGATCTGACATATGCGGAAGGTGCGTACATTCACGATTGTCGCGATCTTATGTTCAATGCCGATTTAACTCGTACTTGGCGGGGGGGCGGGGCCGGTATTTCGCAATCTACTCGCGGGAACGGATACCCAACTCACTCGCTGGGTCCGATCGCCCAGTGGTTTGGGATCAATCGGGGTGATCGACTCGCCCGTACGACGACTTTTGTTACAAAATCGGCTGCTCGGCAAGAGTGGGCACGATCGGTGCTGCCAGAAGGACACGCGGATGCGCAGGACGAGGCGTGGGCGGACTTCACTGACTCTGCAACGACATTGATCGAAACGGAGCAAGGACGGGTTATCTCACTTCGTAAAGACTCGGCTAGCCCGAGGCCGCACAACATGGCTCTCCATACGTTGCAGGGCACGCAAGGGGCATATATGTCGGGTCGGTTTGATGGCGAGCAGCCGCTTGTGTGGCTCGATGGCGTTTCGACAGGTGTTAGCCCTGCGAACTTTGGATATGCGGATAAAGCTCGACGTATCGGCCAGACCGAGAGCGACAAAGTTCATCCTGAGTGGCAGCCATTGTGGGATTTGAGTGCCCTGTACGATCACCCGTACTGGAAAGAGCTCGGGGAAGAGGCGATTCAGGCGGGTCACGGAGGTGGTGACTACTTCGTGATGTACGACTTCGCGAAGGCTGTTGCCGGCGAAATCGAACCTCCAATCGACGTCTACGACGCGGTTACTTGGAGCAGTATTTTTCCGATCTCAATCGAGAACGTAAAACGTAATGGCGAACCGCTCGACATCCCAGATTTCAGGAATCGATAGGTTCTGATTCGTATTTCCACCATGCTTAAACAAGCAGGCGTATACCAAACGGTATCGGCTCTGGGGCATTGAGGGCATGGGTTGTCCTTATGCCCTTGAAATCTTTGAACTTATTCGCAACGAGCCAGTTAGACTTCGGCGCTCGAGCGATCCGACCAGATCAGCCGAAGTCGCTGGAGCAGGTCGCGCAAACGATCACGCAAGCCTGAAATACGGTCGGTTAGGTGATCTTCAGGAGTAATAACGTTTTCAGCTTGCTCGGCTGCCTTCTCGACTCGGTCTCGGGCTTTCTCTTCGGATTTCGCCACTCGTTCTTCTGATTCAAATCGCACTCCGAGTTCGAGTTAGTCTTGCTGTCAGATTTCTCCAGCTAAGATCCCAAATACTAAGGTCTACTTGAATACTGAGGGTAACCATCGGGGTGACGAATCAGCGATTCACCGAACTCGGCTAGGTTGAACACTCAACGATTCAGCCCAATTGGCTAGTGTTTCGAGATGAACCTTCGAATCCTTAAGGAATAGCGTGCCCTGCCATGACGCCGGTTACTGCCTCGTCTTCGACCACTAGCTTGCCGTTCACGATTACATGCGGGACGCCTTCTGGGTGAACCATCGGATCTTCAAACGACGAACGGTCGTTGACGTTCTTTTCATCGAAGATCACGAGATCGGCGAACTTGCCTTCCGCTAAAACTCCTCGATCAGTCAGACCAAAACGTTCGGCAGGATTTTGCGTCATTCGCTGAACGACCTGTTCCAGCGGGTAGTCGTAGCGGCGGCGTAATCGACCCACCATTCGCACGAAGCAGCCATAGGCACGTGGGTGCGGCATGCCCCCAACTGGAATCGAGTCGGAGCCAACCATGTAGTCAGGGCGGGCCATCAACTGCATCACGTCTTCTTCGACCTGACGCCACTGTCGAACGTTTCCTGGAGGTGCGACTCGCATTCCGCACGCCAGTGACGTTTCGACCATCATTCGGCACATCATCTCTTCGATGCTAACGCCCCACTCTTCGGCAACATCTTCGAATAGCCATCCCTCAAATCTCTGGTCACCACCTTGTCCGATGTGCGTCCAAACGTTTTCTTCTGGAGCTGTGTAGTCAATTTCGCTCATTCGGTCGATAATCTCGGCACGCTTGTCTTCATCGTTAAGGATGCTGAGAATGGCTTCCGGCCCACCCTCATGGAAATAGCCAGGGAAGAAAGCTTGTGGGAACGAAGATCCGACCGGATATGGATACGTTTCGAGCGTGATATCGATACCTTCCGCCTTCGCTTTGTCGATTGGTGCCATTAGCGCATCGATTTCACCGGCTGAGGTGGTGAAAGTTCGGTAGTGCTCGAAGTGGAGTTTCGTTCCCGTTCGGCGTGCAACTTCGATGGCTTCCGCAACGCCTCCGCCGCCAAACGCACGATCGACATTGTGGTTTCGAAGGTGGATCGACATCGGACGGTCGAACTCTCCGGTTACCTCCATAAGAGCGCAAAGTTCTTCGGTGTCTGACCAGCTATTTGGATAGTACGAAAGCCCTGTGGCGAATCCGACTGCGCCTTGTTCCAATGACTCTCGCAGCAGGCTTTTCGCACGATCGAGTTTGTCACCAGTAAGCGGAACATCGATCATCCCGGCAGCTTCGAGTCTTATGGGTCCGTGACCCGCGAATGTCGCTACGTTGCAAGAGGTCTTCTGGTGATAGTTTTTTCGGGACGCTTCGATCGACGACATGTCGAGATTTTCAGGTGCGAATCCCAGAATCCCTGAGAGGTAATGGCGGTACATCCCGTAATTTTTCGCCGAGAGCGGGGCGAGAGTGAGTCCATCGGGAGAAATGATCTCAGTGGTCACTCCCTGGAGGATGCCGCTGGCATGCTGTCCATCTTTGAGTAGCGCAGCATCTGCGTGCGAGTGGACGTCAATAAAACCCGGCGAAATGTGAAGTCCGGCGGCATCGATATTTTTGGCTGATTCGTTAGCCGACTGACGAATATCTCCAACTTTCGTGATTCGATTACCGGTAATACCGATATCGGCTTTTACGGGGGCCGCTCCCGTGCCATCGACCATTGTGCCGCGGCGAATAACTACATCGAATGCCAAGGTTATGCTCCTGTGAGATAGGCAGTTGGTCTGCCGAACGATGGCAGGTTACGCCGTCCACAAGCGATGGTCGAGGGTTTTGTTGAAGATTCGGTCTTAGAATTTGGCACATAAGTAACTACAAATATGGAACAATGGCCTCGTTAGGTTCACACACCTTCAGACGAACTACAGAGGCGAATTTAATGGGCAGATTTGACGGTCGGAGCGCAATTGTTACTGGTGGGGCTCTTGGTATTGGCGGCGGGTGCGCTCGACGAATAGCGGCCGATGGTGGCAGTGTTTTGATCGTCGATGTGAACGAATCCGCTGGGGCTAAAACCGTTAAGGAGATTTGTGTGGCCGGTGGCAAAGCCGAGTTTTTGGCCGGCGATGTTTCTAAGCAATCTACCGCCGAAGAAATGGTCAAAAATGCTGTTTCGTCGTTCGGTCGACTCGATCTACTCGTTCAAAACGCCTATGCCGGAGCAGCCAATTCAGGTAGTGCAGTTGAAGTAGAGCCTGAGAACTGGCACAGCGGCATGGATCTTCTCGTTGGTGCTCTGTATCTCGGTGCGAAGTACGCCGTTCCTGCAATGGAAGAATCGGGAATCGACCCTAATTTCGAACAATCCTCGTGGAGTGGTTCGGGTCGACGACATGGCAATCCGCCAGCGCAAAACGTAGGTCGAATCGTTAACATGGCGTCAGTGCACGGGATTCACCAGGCACCACGTTCATTGATTTACAACGCTGGTAAAGCCGCAGTGATCGGACTCACTAAGCAGATGGCGATCGACTTTGGTCCGCTTGGAATTACGGTGAACGCAATCGCTCCAGGTCACATCGTTACTGAACGGGGTGATGAGCACTGGAGCGAGGTCGGAAACGACGCTGGATTCCGGTTGTTCGAACTCCACTACCCTGTTCGCCGAACGGGTGTGCCTGAAGACATCGCAAATGCAGTTGGTTTCCTGTGCTCAAACGAGGCATCGTTCATCACGGGTCACGTTCTGACAGTGGATGGCGGGATGACGATTCAGCTTCAGGAAAACTTGGTGATGGATTCGAAGGACTACATCGTCGCTAACCCCGAGCTAAAGACGCATTTTGATTCGAAGCGCGGCGAGTCGCGCTTCTAGAGCAAGGAAAACGCCTGTCATGAAAGTGGTCGACCTGTACCGACACCCTGTGAAGTCATTTACTCCCGAGCGGCTTGATCGTGTCGAGGTGAATGGCGGCAAGGTTCAAGGCGACCGAGTCTTGGGATTTAGATTCGCCGATCAAGGCACTCCCGACGACTGGGCGTGGCGACGAAAGATCAACTTCATCTCTCTTTCAAACACCCCGGCGATGGCTCTTCTCGATGTTAGTTACGACGATGATACTCGAACGCTCAGGCTGAACTACGAAGGCGAAATGTTCGCCGAAGGATCCATAGATTCCGAGGAAGATCGCCTTGACCTAAGCGAGGCTTTGGGCGAGTACGTAACATCGCTCGATATTAATCCTCTTGTAGATCACCCCGAGCGAGTTCCGCTGAACTTAATCGGAGACGGACGTCAGGGCCTATTTCACGATTCGGAAATTGGTGGAGTGACCATATTCAGTCGAGAGTCTCTGGCTGCACTGGAAGCAAGCATGGGAGCTTCAGTCGATGGCAGAAGATTCAGATCGAATGTAGTTATTGATGGTGCTGAAGCATGGGAAGAAATTTCTTGGTCGGGGCGAGTAACCATTGGCGATCACGCCTACATGGTCGAAAAAACCATTCCTCGGTGTCTCGCAACACATGCGAATCCGGTCGATGGTGAGCGGGATCACGACATTATGAAGAGCTTGATAATGGCTAACGGATTCGCAATCCCGACTTTCGCGATTAGGCTGATACCGGTTGAATACCACACAGAAATCAATGTTGGCGACGCGGTTTCTGTTCGGTAGTCTGAACTGATATGAGTTCTAGTGTTCGAGACATCTTAATAACAGCATGGTCGATTATTTTTGTAATCACCGTCGGCGTCATCGCATTTCATCCATCGTTCAAATACGAAGGACTAACGATGACCCTCAGAATCAGTGGATTCGCGCTTATCGCAACTGTCGCGGGCGTCGCACTCGCTCGATTCACCGAGATATTGGGTCGTTCCAGCCAAAAGATGAAAACATCTGCACTGGTAATTTTCGTCGTTTGCATGCTTCCACTAATCCCGGTTGGACTCTCTACGTTTTCGATGCCGTGGGCCGCATTAATCATCGGTACACTCGTCTACGTTCGTTGGAAATGGGCACTCGCTAACCCGGCTAAATAGCCTCGTATTCGCCGTTATCTCTCAACCATTGGTAAAATTCGCCACTTGTGGCGTGTTTAGCGTGCACGAGTGCGAGCTAAATTGATTTGATCGCCGGATAACACACAGGGATCACGAGCAAGTACGGAAACCAATTTTGACTACAACGGGTAAGGGTCGATCAGGTTCAGAAGGCGGACAATCGGGTAACGATTACGATCGGTACACGCCTGCCAATATTGAGAAAAAATGGCAATCTAAGTGGGAAGCCGATGGCATATATGATGCAGCCGATAGCGTTGAAGGCAAAGAAAACTACTTTGCGCTAACCATGTTTCCGTACCCATCTGGCGAGCTTCACATGGGCCACTGGTACGCCTATGCCCCTGCCGATACACACGCTCGTTTCAAACGAATGCAGGGCTACAACGTAATGCAACCGCAGGGCTTCGACTCGTTCGGACTTCCAGCTGAAAACGCGGCTATCGAACGAGGTGGAGATCCTCGTGAGTGGACCTACAAGAACATCGAGAACTCGCGTCGTCAGTTCAGAGAAATGGGTGCTGGATACGACTGGACACGTGAGCTAGCCACTTCCGATCCTGAGTACTACAAGTGGAACCAATATTGGTTCTTAAAATTCTATGAAAACGGACTCGCCTACCGAAAACATGGCCAAGCGAACTGGTGCCCGCAGGATCAAACAACTCTTGCTAACGAGCAAGTAAAAGATGGTGCATGCGAGCGTTGCGGTACGCCTGTAATCAAGCGAGCTTTGCCGCAGTGGTACTTCGCTATAACGAAATATGCAGATGAACTTCTTAATATGGACCAGATCGACTGGCCCGAGAAGATCAAGACGATGCAGCGGAACTGGATCGGTCGTTCAACTGGAACGACCATCGGATTCGATGTAAGTGAATTCGCACCGGGCGAGAAGATTGAAACTTTCACCACTCGCATTGACACCGTTTACGGAGTTACTTTCGTCGTTTTAGCTCCTGAGCACCCGATCGTCGAAAAGCTGACGCAACCCTCGCACAAAGCGAGTGTTGATGAATATGTAGCGCAGGCAGGTCGCCAGACTGAAATCGATCGAACGTCGACCGAGCGTGATAAAACGGGCGTCGAAACAGGTTCTTATTGCATCAATCCACTGAACGGAGAACGCGTTCCCGTTTTGGTGGGTGATTACGTACTGGCAACCTACGGAACCGGAGCCGTGATGGGCGTTCCGGCTCACGACTCACGTGACTTCGTATTTGCTAAGAAGTACGGTCTAGAAATCAGAGTAGTTGTCGCCCCACCGAACTGGGATGGCGGCGAATTAGAAGAGGCCTGGATTCCTGTTGGAACCCAGGTTAATTCGGGCGAGTTCGATGGATTGTCGAGCGCGGATGGTAAGGAAGCAATCGCCGACAAGATTGAATCCGAAAAAATTGGCACGCGGACTATCACATACCATCTTCGTGACTGGCTGATTTCGCGTCAGAGGTACTGGGGAACGCCTATTCCGATCATCTATTGCGATGATTGCGGAACTGTGCCCGTTCCAGAGAAAGATTTGCCCGTAATACTGCCACCAAGCGTGACATTTGAAGCCGATGGTAAGTCGCCGCTGGCGAAGCACCCCGACTTCATGCACGTTCCGTGTCCTGATTGCGGGAAGGACGCCAAACGTGAAACCGATACCCTCGACACGTTCGTGTGTTCATCATGGTACCAACTGCGATTTGCAAGCAAGAATCCGCCTGAAAAACCTATCGATGCCGAGAAGGTTAAGCAGTGGATGCCGGTAAGCCAGTACATGGGTGGGGCCGAGCACGCAGTGATGCACCTGCTCTACTCACGTTTCTTCAATAAGGCATTACGTGATCTTGGATACCTTGATTTCGATGAACCATATACCAAGCTGATGAACCAGGGAATGCTCGTCAAAGATCACAAGAAGATTTCAAAGCGATCAAACCCTTTGACGCCCGATCCCGTAGTCGAAAGACACGGCGCCGACACGCTTCGCTGCTATCTCATGTTTTTGGGACCTTGGGATCAAGGCGGTGACTGGTCGGACTCCGGAATAAACGGCATCCGTCGTTGGCTCGGTCGAGTTTGGGATGTTGCACTGCGTGATGAATCTAGACTCAACGGATCAGGTGGTGAGAAAGATTTGGAACGAGCCTCGCACGCAACAACCAAGCGTGTTCTCGCCGACATGGAGACGTTCAAGTTCAATACTTCGATATCGGGTCTAATGGAGTTCACTACTGAGATCGCTCGTCGGTACGACGCCGGTGACGTTGCGGCTGCGACGTGGCGAGTGGCTGTGGATCGGTTGCTGTTGCATGTAGCACCATTGGCGCCGCATCTGGCAGAAGAGCTTTGGGAGCGAACGGGTCACACCGGTACGATTCACCTTGAGTTGAATCCCAAATTCGATGAATCACTTATTACCAGCGACACATTCACTCTTGCTGTGCAAGTTCAGGGCAAACTGCGTGATCAGATCGAAGTTGCTGCCGATATCGACAAAGATGCTGCGATCGCCGTTGCTAAATCGGCAACAAACGTGGCTCGCCATATAGAAGGCATGGTGATCGTCAAAGAGATTTACGTTCCCGGCAGACTAGTGAACATCGTCGTCAGGCCAGCATGATCATTACGATTGTGTCGATTCATGAATCCTTGTGAAATATACGTCTTAATGAAAGACAGGCTACAGAATTCTTAGCGCTCTACCTTTAGCCAGGGCTGTACAAGCAATATTCGAGGAACCGATGTATCGTCACTCGTTTTCAATTCCAATCTTCGCTTTGGTAGCTTTCGTATTCATCGCGTGTGGGAGTGTAGAAGTGGAACCGACGGAAGTTCCGCCAACTGCTACGCCGATCCCAATTTCGACGCCTTCTATTCTGATTATCACCGGATCGCATGAAACGGATTTCGAATCGTTTTTGAGCCAAATTCCTGAAGCAGACTTCAAGTGCTTCTCTACCAAACTCGAGGAAGATCGCATGAAGGCCCTCGCTCTGGGTGAGATAGATTTAAATGACGAAGAAAACACAGCTATACAGGACTGCTTTTCAAACGAGTTCGTCGTAGGTTTTCTCGCAGGGCAGATTCAGAGGGAATTGGGCATCTTTAGCGGCTCCTCTGCTGACTGTGCGGATTCGCTGTTGGACGACATCCCACCGGGAGTGCTTACTAAGCTAATGGTAAGTAATGGCAATGACGCCAGTCACGAGTCGCAACTTGCGATTCAGGGCTTTACTGAGTGCCTTACTCGAGAGGAATTGGCTGTCTTAACCGCTTCGAACGCTGATGACGCCAATTCAGGTATCGGAGCCGGCTCTCAGCGATATTCTTCGCTCGACGAACAGTGCATGGTAGGCGAGCTTGGGCAGTCGTTCGCCGACGGCTATGGCGAATTGCTTGGCGGAGGGCTTTTATCAGGTTTCTCGAACACAATAGAAACTTGTGGAATCGATATCGATGCCGAGGGTATGGTTGCTCATATCGAAGATACAGAACGGAAGTACAGGATTGCCGATCTTGAATCAGTCGGCTTCAAGAAGTCGAAAACTTACGACGTGAAAAACCTGCCTGAGGCAAGCTCGGCCCACTATGGTTTTTACGGCATCGATCCATACAATCGGCTCGAATATGAGGTACGTTTCTACTTTTCTAATGAGTCGGCGAAAAGCGCAGGTGTCGAGTTCGCTAATCATGCGACAGGCGCTGGTGCGGAGCTTTACGAAGACGATCAAACGTGGACAGAAGGCCTAACCGAACGCCGTCGATGCGATTCGAGTGGAGGTCATCACGTCGGTAGGTGTGGGTTCCCGAAGTATTTCGACTACGTGGTTGCTGGCAACATGGTTTTGATGTGCGAGGGCAAGGAAACACTTGAATCGCTTAGAGCATGTGCTGATCTACTTGGTGTGATTGAGTGATAGATCTCGATTCTTCACATTTCCTCAACACATCCCAAGTAGCATGTTGATAATTGATTGTTCCACGCAGCGCTTCGCGCTCGCACGGAACGTTGTGGTTGGATCGATTATTTCGTATTCGGATTTATATAAAGTCGCTATGGTTCATATTTCACGATCAACTTTTCTCATTTGTATTGCCCTCATGATCGCAGTGATTGCTGCCGCTTGCGATACTGCTG
>CAWVYJ010000025.1:0-27451 GCA_963934365.1 uncultured Dehalococcoidales bacterium
GGGGATGTGCAGCAAAAATATCGATAGTGTTACGCGACGGTAATACATGCTTAAACCTCGCGCAATTTTCCCTTGCGTTAGCGATTGATGCCAAAGTTTTTGCCGTGATGTGTTTTACGGAAGTTCTCCAAAACAGGCTAAGTGACGTCGAGGTGTTGGGTAAGTGCGTTACCTTTTGTGTTTTTCAAAGATGCAAAATGGCGGGGCAAGTGGCCCAGATTATTAGTCACACCGGCCGCCTTCGTATGCTGAGTGTTCGTTCCGGGTTATCGGTCTTAGTTCAGAGAAAACGGTGGATATTTATCAGTAGTCAATAGGAATGCGTACGCCTGTACTCGGAGTGACCAACGGCTTACTCCGACCATGAATTTATGGATTCCTTCGGGTAGTTTTCCGGTGATAAGGATTACGACCCATCCGACCAGCACAAGAACTATCTCAACTGTTAGGAGAACAGAAAGAACGATGTAGTGCGGTATGGCCAAGATCCACTTGATAAGTGGAAGCCATCGATTCAATTCGCCTTGAGCCGGGTAGTCCAACGTGAGATGGATCGATTGTTCCTCGTCGGTCGAAGGATATTTGTCTGTAAGCAATAGCATGTACGCTCCTACACGGGTCGAAAATTTGATCACTTCCAGATTGAAATCGAACCACCATCGTGGGTATTTTTGACGGAACAGAACCATAAGAATTATGGGAAATGGGCTAATAGCTTGTAGACCAATGACTATCAGTAGGATTGGTATGACAGTTATGCCTCTAAAAAATACAGTCAGACGATTTCTACTGGAATCGTCGTACTCAATTTCTAAGCTCGCCGGATAGTCTGACATGGTCATATTCGGTGAATCGCTTGTCATATGAATTCATACCTACTAACTTGCTGATATCGAACGTGTGGTACTAGCAGGATATAACACTTTGTACTAAAGCTACGAGATGTGGCTACACCTACCACTTGGCTTGGGTGGAGTGTAAGTTGACGGACATCGATTGTGAAAAATACCGTTTAAACATCTACAAATTAGGAAAGACTCAAACATGCGTGCAGGACTTGGACAAATCAGACAGGCATCACCTGAATACTTGCTGTTCGCCCAGCAATACGGGATGAACGATATTGTGTTCAACACTCCCGATATCCCGGGCCAGGATGGAACGTGGGCTGTCCACGATTTGGTGAATCTTCGCCGTAACGTTGAAAACTACGGCCTGACACTATCAGCACTTGAAAACGTGCCTACAACGTTCTACGACCACATCATGCTGAACGGTCCAAAGCGTGATGAGCAGGTCGACAACATGATTACTACCGTGCGAAACATCGCTCGTGCAGGTATTCCGCTCTTTGGCTATCACTGGATGCCTTCACATGTTTGGCGAACCCCTGAGCAACTGATTCGTGGAGGCTCAAGGGCTACTGCTTTCAACTACAAAACAGCTGGCGATATGCCTCTCACACACGGTCGGGAATACACCGAAGAAGAGATGTGGGTGAATCTCGAGTACTGGATCAAGATCATTACACCGATTGCTGAAGAAGAAGGCATTCGACTTGGTATTCACCCGTGCGACCCTCCGGTAAAGAAACTCGGCGGTATTCCGATGCTTTTCAATTCGTACGATAACTACCGCCGCTACTTGGACATTTATCCATCGGATAACTGCGCTATCGAGTTCTGCCAAGGAACTATTTCTGAAATGTTCGACTCAGAGGGCGACGCTCTTTACGAGTTCATTTCTGAAATGACTGCAAAGCACAAAATTTTGTACGTTCACTTTCGTAACGTTTCGGCTCCAAACCCAGAGGACTTCCGAGAGGAATTCATCAACACGGGACACGTCGATATGTATCGTGCCATGAAGGCTTACAACGATAACGGTTACGACAGCTTTTTCATCGATGATCATGTTCCGCACACTCATCAGGATACGCAGTTCGGTCACCGAGGCCGTGCGTTCGCCAACGGCTATATTCAAGCAATGATCGAGGCTATTACGAAAGGGTCTTAGACCTAATTTCTCTGGCGGGGCTTGTCGATGCTGATTAATTTGCCACGTCGGATAGATCTGAACGATTTTCACCAGAAGTTCGTTTAAGTGGCGCACTCGATTCGACGATTGTTGTCTGAAGCTCGACCTTTCACCGGGTCTCTCAGTTACGATAACTTCGCTCGGTAAATCGTGCTGGCAAGTGTTGGGATGCAGAAAGCGAAGAAGATGAGTTCGTTTAGAGATTCGATCAAATCTGGTATGTCGGAATATCTGGGGGAGCTAAAAGAAAAGCTCGAAGGTCTTACCGAAGCCGAGCTTTACTGGCAGGCGAGTTTGGATACTAATACGATTATCTGGCTTGTTTGGCACATGGCGCGTGTTGAGGATAACTGGATTAACGGCGTGATCGCCGGGGGTGACAGTGTGTGGGACACTGGAGGATGGACAGCCAAGACTGGAATTACCTCGGAAGGAAACGGCTATTCGAACACCCTGGACGAAGTGCGGGCGCTTCCTGAAGTAGCTGTTTCGGATTTGCTCACCTACTACGACTTTGTACGTGACGCAGCGTTTGCTGTTATCGACGGAATATCGGATGATGATGTTTCGAACGAATTTTCGCGTGGCGGGCGAACGATCACTTTGGGTTGGATTTTGGGTCATGTAATTGTTGAAGAATCTCAACATCTTGGTCAGGTCGCCCTGATTCGTGGAATAATTCGAGGCCTCAAAGGCTAGTAAAGGTGGGTGTGTGATATGCCTTCATTCAGAGATCCGATTAAAAGTGGACTCAACGAGTACTACGGTAAACTCAAAGAATCAGTAGCAAGCCTTACGCCTGAAGAACTGATGTGGCAGCCGAGCCCCGAATCGAACCACATTTTGTGGACGGTTTGGCATATGGCTAGAGTGTCCGATCGCTGGGCGAATTCGACTGTGCTTGGCAATGATGAACTCTGGACTCGCAACGGTTGGGCTGCCAAGCTCGATATGCCTGAAGACCGATACGGTCGCGGCGAAACTCCCGATCAAGTTCGAGATTTTCCTTATGTCGATATCAGCCTAATACTCCAGTACTACGATGCAACACACGCTTCGGTGCTTGCAATGATCGATGCATTGGAGCAGTCGGATTTGGATCGAGACGTGTTTTCTGAGTACCGGGATGAGTCGCTGAATATCGGCTGGATTCTGGGGCACATTCTCGCCGAGGAGTCTCAGCATTTGGGGCAGGTCTCCTATATTCGAGGAATTCAGCGAGGCTTCAATAGGTAGTGCCGATCAGGTACATGTTTTCCAACTCCGCTATTAGATATAACGAAAAGATCAAATTACTTGGCATGTAGGGTTTATTTGACCATTTGATGAACACTTCGGAAGTGGCTTCGATAAAGCCTGAGTCGGAGATTTTATTCAAACTCTCTTGAGTTAGTTGAAATTGGGGCTTACTAAGCATTTTTTAAGGACGGTCGTCCTTAAATGTCGAAGCAGCGATGAATCTCGGTTGGGGGTCGCACTTGTTCGATAGGGCAACAGGATTGCCCGATTCACGTCGTAAGGGTACGGGGCTCTACATCATTACGGCCGAGATGCGGGATTGATTAGCTCTTGTTCACAGCAAGTTCAGGAACTATCTGTTCGAGTAACAGCGCACACTGCTCAAGCGAAGTTGTTGAATCGCGACCCTGACAAATGAGAATCATGTTGCCGTAGATTATGTAGTCGCCGTATTTCGATATCCGGCAATTTGAGGAATCACCACCAGCGCTTCGAGTACAGGCTCGGGCGTCTTTTGCGCCTTCTTCCCACATGGTTTCGCCCGTCTTAATAACTGCATCCGGTCCGGTTCGTTCATCGGCGAATATTGTGCCGAACTCGACGGCGTCAGCATGTGACGGGTAGAAGCGGGCTTCATAGTCTTTTCGATCGTAAGGATCGAGCCCCCAATAGCCAAGATAAGCAGTGATGGCTCCGGTCAATCCCTCAACGTCGAAGGTCTTTCCCTTTTTGAATCCAACATCAGTCAGGGATTCGAGAGAGAAAATCGTCTCGGAGGGAGTAATCTTGGCGACGATTTCATTTTCATTCGCCGAGTCCGGGCTAGATCCGCAAGCTGTCGCTACAACAAGCATTAAGCACATAACGATTATTAGAGAAAGACATTGATTCATATTGTTAGGCTCTGAATAACTAAACTACTACTTAGTTTGATGAACGTGTATTGATTAGCAATGTGCATTGTGAAATGCGCGGTAGTCTAGCAAATAAAGATCAAATTATCGTCGATGACATAATCATCGTATTTAGAGGTTGGAACTTGAACATCTGTGACGGTCTCGCTTCAGATCAACTCTCTTTCTTTCAGGATTGGCTTTGTGACGGTGCGTTCATAAGCGAATGCCGTTCCAAACTCGACCGCATCTGAATGCGTCGAATAAAAACGCGCATCGAACTCCGACTGTTCATATCCCCCCAGAATCCGTAGTAGGCACCTGTCTTTTCAGTCAGGCCTACAGCGTTGTAGGTCGTGTTCTTTTTTAACCCGATAGCGATCAGATCGTCGATCGCATAGGTAGCATCGGTAGGTGTTACTTTGGTGATTGCGTCGTCCTTAGGCTTTTCAATTGAGCCGCAAGCAGTCATAGATATAGCAATTATCTAGAAGAAAAAAAAGGGCAATGATTCGTTTCAAATACGATAAAACTCCCGAATAAAGAAGGAATGAATAATTGGGCTCCGGCGAACAGAAACCTACTAGCGAATCGCCAGATAATCATGACAATTTGACTCATGAGGCTCATTAGTCGATACGTGGCGTGCTACATTCCATTTCTCTCGACAATTTATAGTCACGTATATGAATAACGTAAAAGGGTTTGCACATGGAACCGATGGTAGCGCTGCACGGTAATCCCACCGACGAAGTTCTGCAGGTTATGGCACAGTTTGGGATAGAAAATATCCTCGTATACGGTGGTCCTGGCTCGCAGCATATGAAGTACCACGAGTACGTTGCGTTGCGAATGAAGATCGAGTCGTACGGCTTGACTCTGGCAGCTATAGAGGGTGGATTCTCTCCACAGCTTGACTATCACGATGTGATTTTTGGTGGACCTCGTCAGGACGAACTAATCGAAGATTTACTTGGGCAGGTTCGAGATATGGGTCGAGCCGGTATTCCGATTTATGGATACAACTGGATGCCGAACAGTTGGGGTAGGGCACAACCCACGATAGTTCGTGGCGGTGCTCTCGGTACCGGTTACAACTACGACTGGGAGAACGACCGCAGACCGGCAACATTCCCGGAAGAAAATATCACTGAAAACCAGATGTGGGATGCGTTGGAATACTGGATCAAAGCGGTAACCCCGGTTGCTGAAGAGGTTGGTATGCGCTGCGGAATTCACCCTGAAGACCCGCCAGTCGCTCAACGCGGTGGCGTACCAGGTTTGTTCCGTTCATTTGGTGCTTTCAAGCGATTGGTTGAAATCACTGATTCCGACTACAACGCTATCGAGTTCTGCCAGGGAACTTTCAGCGAAATGCCGGGTGAGGATATTTACGAAATGATCGATTACTTCGGAACTCGTAACAAGATTATGTACGTCCACTTCCGCAACGTTAGCGGCCGGGCCCCGGCGTTTAACGAAGAATTCATTAACACAGGCTACGTGAACATGAAGAAGGCGATGCGTACCTACCGTGACGCTGGATTCACGGGCAATTTCATTGATGATCACTGTCCTCTGTTGACCGACGATGACGATTTCCCAGGGAATCTGGGCGGTTATCGTTCGCGACTGTTTGCACAGGGTTATATCTCTGGCGTGATTGAAGCAGTGAAGAAGGAAGTTGAATACGGCGGTCCGGTCGATATGAGCAAAGTTACGAAAGGAGCTAACTAATGAGGATCGGAATGGGACTCAATAGCTCCACAAATCGAGAATCATTGCGCTTTATGGCTCAACTTGGTGTTCAGGACATTGTGCTTAACACCCCACCAGTGCCAGTTCGAAATGGCATCTGGGAATTGACCGACCTCGTTGGATTAAAGAACGGCATCGATGAGTGGGGCCTGAAATTAACGGCAATCGAAAACACGCCGATCGACATGCGGCATCACATGATCGCTGGCGGTCCTCGCTTCGACGAGCAACTCGCAAATATGCTCGAAACTATCAAAAATATCGGTAATGCCGGTATTCCCATGTACACCATGAGCTGGCGATACCCGCGGTTCTACCGCACGGGGCATGTCGATATTGGTTGGGGTGCGCTTGGGACAGCCTACGACGCAGAAGTAGAGAACTGGCCAAGCGTTATCGACTGGGATCTTTCGTTAAATCGCGCTTGGGAGTGTCTCGAAACTTGGGTGAAGGAAGCGACGCCGGTTGCTGAAAAATATGGTGTGCAGCTGGGCCTACACCCGGTCGACCCACCGATGCCCGAGGTTGGTGGCGTTCCACAGCTTTTGCATAACTTCAAGGGCTACAAGCGACTCATAGATATTGTCGATAGTCCGTATAACTCGATTCTGCTTTGTCAGGGATCGTTCTCGCAGATGGCCGGTGCCGATCAGGACAACGGCGAGAGCATTTACGACATGATCGAATACTTTGTGAAACGGGAACGGGTTCTTTACGTTCACTTCCGCAATGTTGAGGGCACTGTTCCTAAGTTCCACGAGACGTTTGTGAATAAGGGGCATGTTGATATGTACAAGGCCATGCGTACTTACGCTGAGAACGGCTTCGATGGCTTCTTCATGGACGATCATGTGCCAATGACCAAGGGAGACACCGTGTGGGGTCACCGTGCAAAGGCATACGCAAACGGCTACATCCAATCGCTAATCGAAACAGTGACGGACACGTCGCTGTATGGGTTGCATTAGTAGAGAATGCGCACCTAGGAGTAGGAGAGCTAATTACCTCTCTCTCATGGAGAGGGCTTCATACAGAATCATCTCGGAAAAGATAAAAATGAAAATTGAGAAGATTGAGACTTGGCTGGTAAGTAAATGGCTGACTATTCGGGTTACCTGCGATGACGGTACTTATGGCGTCGGTGAAGGTAATTTCTGGAGCTACGCCGATGCGACTGAAGTGATTGCACACCGGATTGAGGGCGATATCCGTGGGCTCGACCCAAGAGATATCGACCGAATTTGGAATATTGCGTATCGCAAATACTCGTTCCGAAGTCCGGCAATAACTGCTGTTCTCAGCGCAATTGACATGGCGCTTTGGGACATTAAGGGCAAACGTTTGGGCGCACCGGTTTGGGATCTTCTTGGCGGCAAGGTTCGAGACAAGGTTCGAGCAATTGTACTTCTTGGTTCGCACGGCTATTCAGATCAGATTTCGACACCAGAAAGATTCGCTAAAGCCGCTCGTGTCGCGAAAAACGACGGCTATACAGCTCTCAAAATGACGCCATTTCCCGAGAACTGGGGAGAGCTTGCGCATGGCGATTTAATTCGCCAAAATACGGCCATTGTCGAAGCTGTTCGGGAAGAAGTTGGCTGGGATTTCGATATAGGAATCGAGATTCATCGGAATATGTTCCCTGGATCATCAGTCGTATTCGCACAGCAGATCGAGAAATTCTTGCCGTATTTCTACGAGGATCCGATCGCACCTGATTCAGTGATGTCTATGGGTGGCGTTGGCGATAAGGTCAACATTCCGCTGGCGGTTGGCGAACGGAACAATACGCTTTGGGAATTCCGAGAATATTGTCAGCAACCGGGCGTGGGTTTTTTAAAGCCCGATATTGGACTTGCGGGGGGATTTACGCACGTGAAGAAGATCGCTGCGGTTGCTGAAAGCTTCCATATAAAAATGGCTCCTCATCACTTTCTTGGACCAATCGGAAACATGGCGAATACGCACATCGCAACGGCTACTCCGAACTGGGATGTGAACGAATTCTCGACCGAAGTAGGAACATTCAAGGAAGATATCGTTACAAACGTTTCGGAAGTGAAAGACGGCTACTTCATTCCTTCAGAAGCACCGGGATTAGGAATCGATATCATCGAAGAAGAAATGGTTAAGTATCCGTATGAAGCAGGAACTGGCGAAAGTTCTCGTCGGCCAGACGGCGGATTGGTGCTGGGGTAGGGATTATGACTACATCTGAATCCAAGGGTAGACTCGAAGGTAAGGTGACGATCATTACTGGCGGGGGTGGCGGAATGGGTGGAGCGCAGGCTCGTCTATTCGCTGCTGAGGGATCAGCAGTGTGTGTTGCCGATAATCGCCTTGAGGCCGCTGAACTAATCGCTGAAGAAATTAACAAAGCAGGTGGTCGAGCGATCGCTGTTGAACTCGATGTGCGTGACTCAGGTGCGTGGCGTGAAGTCGTTGCCCGAACTGAATCTGAACTGGGTCCAGTTAATTTGCTGTGTAACAACGCTGGAGCGAATTTTAGGGTCGGATTCGAAGAACAGACTGACGAGCAATTCGAGCTGATTATGGATGTAGGGCTGAACGGTTCGTTTTACGGGATCAAAGCGGTTGTACCTTCCATGCGAAAGGCAGGTTCGGGAGTGATCCTGAACATGGGCTCTTTAGCCTCGATTCGTCCTGGTGAAGGAAGCCCTGCTTACGCAGCTCAGAAAATGGCGATGGTCGGACTCACTCGCTCGGCGGCCCAGTCGTTCGCAAAGGACAACATTCGCTGTGTGATCATCTCTCCGGGTCACGTCGATACCCCTTTCATACGCGGCAATAACGAGCACAGCCCTAATAACTGGGAGACCAGTATCGATAATCCAGATAACTTCGAACGCCGGCTGAAGAACACTCCACTGGGTCGTTTACAGGAGCCTGAAGACATTGCAAATGCATTCATGTTTGCGGCTACCGACGATGCGGCAATGATTACAGGTTCGATGATTACGGTAGACGGGGGAGCTAGCATGTAAGTGCCTCAGGCACGTTTTATTGCGGGCGTTTCGTTTGTTGGGATTGCAGGATTTTTCTCAGTTTATCGATTGAGGTTGGAGTTAGATTTTATGAGTGCGAATGTCGGCAAATACAGCGTGATTATCGAGCGTGATTTGGTCGTTCCAATGCGGGATGGAACGATACTTCGTGCGGACGTTTGGCGACCGGATAGCGATGATCAATTCCCAGTATTAATCGAGCGGACCCCTTATGACAAAACGGGGTCGTCGGAATCGAATCTTGCTGCCGGTGAATTCTATGCTTCATACGGCTATGTGGTCGTTATTCAGGATGTCCGTGGTCGCTTTGCATCCGACGGCGAATTTTACCCATTCAGAGACGACGCTGATGGCGAACATCAGGACGGCTATGACACCGTAGAGTGGGCGGCTGAACAACCGTGGTCGAACAGTAAAATCGGAACCATAGGTGGTTCCTACTCTGGTGCCACGCAGTACCGTATGCTGTCGACTCAACCACCGCATTTGGAAGCGCAATTTGTGCGACAAACGTCGGCTGATTATTACGACGAGTGGGTCTACCGAGGTGGCGCGTTTGAGCATGGTTTCAACACCATGTGGACGCTCAAACACACCGCGACTAACGCGGGTAAACTCGCAGCTATTGGATCCAGAGAGGAAATCAATCGTCGAGTAAAAAAAGCATCCGATGATTATGCAATTTGGCTGGAAAATACACCGATTGAGCCTTTGTCTCCGGTCGCTGATTTGCACGACTGGTTTAGCGATTGGTTGAACCACCCAAATCATGACGATTACTGGGAGGAGTTGAGTAATGTTCGCTTACACCACAAAGTGAATGTTCCAGTGCATCATTTCGGTAGCTGGTTCGACTGTTTCTTGATCGGCACGATCAGGAGCTATGAGGGCATGCGCTTGAACGCAGCCACTTCAGTAGCACGGGATGGTCAGAGGATGACGATTGGTCCTTGGGTGCATAACCCGGGTCCTGCCGACATGCGAGAGGCTGGCGAAGTCGATTTTGGTGAGCAGGCAATACTCGGCTGGTTTGAAACTCGAAAACGCTGGTTCGACCATTGGCTGAAAGGGGTCGACAACGGAGTTGATTCCGACAAGCCGGTCAAACTTTTCACAATGGGAATCAACAAATGGCGGGAGTTCGATGAGTGGCCACCCGCTGCCTGTAAAGACACCAAGTTCTATCTGTCTGCGGGCGATTCTGGTTCGGCAATATCGTTGAATGATGGAGTTTTGAGCACCGAGAAGCCAGATTTGTTTTGCGAGGTGTTCGATGAATACGATTCCGACCCCGAAAACCCGATTAGATCATTTGGCGGCGGTCACCTTGGCGATAACAATGGCCCCCGAGATCAACGGCGCTACGAGGATAACGTTCTCACCTACACAACCGAAGTTCTCAAAGAGCCGCTCGATGTAACTGGACGGGTGAAAGCTGTTTTGCACGCGTCGTCGTCGGCGATCGACACCGATTGGGTAGTGAGAATCACTGATGTTCGTCCTGACGGTACATCGATGCTCGTATGCGACGGAATCTTGCGAGCGAGGTTCAAAGATTCATTCGAGAAACCGATTGCTCTTGTGCCGTACCAACCTACTGAGTTTGTGGTTGATCTATGGGCGACTAGTCATGTGTTCCAAAAGGGTCACCGACTGAGAGTTGCAGTTGCAAGCAGCAGCTTCCCAAGATGGGATATCAACTGGCAAACAGGCAAAAATAACGCGTTGGAATCCAGCGGAATTGTGGCTCATAACCGAGTATTTCGTGATGGAATTAGACCGTCTCACGTTGTTCTGCCACTATTGTAGTTGGGGTTTCGTTTGGTCTGATCGTTGCTCGGGTTCGCCTTATGCGTCGTAAAGACGAAGATTAGTTCGTACTCACGATTGAATCGCAGCTATCCGACTTTGAAATATGACCCGCCCGTAACATAGTCGTCAAACGCTATGTTGCCCCGTGCGAACTACTCAACGACTGGCTTTGTCGGACGCCTTGTGGCGAACAACAGCAGAATAGCGAGAATCGCTGCTGCGGTGAATGTAGGAAAAGTTCTCTCATACGATCCGGTGTAGTCGAAGATAAGACCTGCACCAATTGCGCCAATCGCTTGTCCCCCGCTCACAAACGGTTCGGTGGCACCTCGGATCGCTCCAAGCGAACTACGCCCGAAGTAGTGTGCAACGGCTACGGGAGGAACGACCAACAGGCCTCCGAGACCAATTCCGAAGAGGGCAGCGGCGGTGAATGCCGTCGCTGGTGAATCCACCAACAGGAACAGTAGTGACATTCCGCCGAGCCAGGCGGCTGTCATCCCGTACACAAGTTTCACCGGTAATCGATCAAGCAGATTGCCCCATAGGATGCTTCCAACTGCCGTTCCACCTGCCATTACGGTTAGAGCTGAAGCGGCGATCGATGGACTTATTCCGTTATCGCGTAGGAATGCAGCCTGGTGAATGTTCACACCGGTGTGAATGAAAAATACGAGTCCTCCTACCAACGCAAGTGTCCACATCGCGGGAGTACGCATCGCTTCTTTGAGAGTCCACTGTTCTTCTTGGTCGGCGGCGGTTTGTATTTGAGTTTCCCCCGTCGTATCCGTCGTAGTTTTGTCACCGTCGGGTCTTAGCCCTACATCTTCGGGTTTGTTCACAAACACCAATAAGGTCAGTGGGAGGGCTATTACCCAAACGGAGATACCCATCCAGAACCACGCCATTCTCCAGTCGCCATCGCTGGCGTTCATGAACAATTGGGCGAACAGCGGGAAGAGTCCCATGCCGAGGGAGTGCGATACGCCCAACATCGACGATGAACGTCCACGCATACGAACAAACCACTGGGCTACGGCCGTCGAAGCTCCGATTTGGAGAGGGGCTTGGAACATCAGTCGGCCTGCACCGAACAGTAGGTAGAAACTAATCGGACTGGTGGTCCACCGTAGCGAGAGAATCACAGCACCCAAAATAAACACGGAGGAAGCCATCAGCACGCGTGCGCCGTATCGCTGGAGAATCCATCCAGCTAAAGGGGATACGAACATCGAAACTGCGCCAGCAGCAGCGGCAGCACCCACTATCAGAGTGCGGCTCCAACCGAGATCTTCGCTCATTGGGAATACAAACACAGCGATGGTTAAGGTTGCCGCGGCGTTACGAACGAACATCGTTGATCCAGCTGCTAAAACCACAGCCCAGCCGTAGAAAAATGGGGAGCGCTGGGCAAAAGCGGCGCGCGGGTCGGTTGATGTAGTTGAGATTGGGTTCATGTTAAGCAGAACTGGGTGAGTGTACTTTTTTTGTACAAGGCAGGATGCTAGCAGCGGTTTTGAGGCGTATGTTCCTCAAAAATAATCACTACCGCTGGTAAAGTGGTTACTCGAAGAATTGGATTAGACGTTTTTCACCGCATTGTTGGTGATAAATTCTGATCTGCGAATTTGATCTTTTGTAATCACATGGTAAAAGCAACAAGCAAAATATGTCACCTGAATCAACTTCATTCGACGCCAAACGATCGTTCGAGACGACGGCTGGGACGGTCAATTACTATTCCCTTTCGGCTCTCGAGAATGTAGGGCTACTCAATATTTCCAAGACGCCATACTCGATCAGAGTGCTTCTTGAGAACGCATTACGCAAAGCGGATGATGGTCCTGCGAACGACGATCATGTGAAATTGGTCGCTTCGTGGCGACCCAACGCAAAGCCCGCGAGTGAGTTTCCATACATGCCGGGCCGAGTCGTGCTTCAGGACTTCACGGGTGTGCCAGTAGTGGTCGATATTGCTGCAATGCGTGACGCAGTTTCGAATGCTGGTGGCGATTCATCGATCATCAACCCGATTGTTCGATCTGACATGGTCATAGACCACTCGGTGCAGGTCGACTATTTTTCAAACGCTGGTGCGCTTGCGATGAATATCGAGCGTGAGTTCGAGCGAAACACGGAGCGATACCAGTTACTCAAATGGGCTCAGGGTGCGTTAGACAACCTGAAAATAATTCCACCGGGAGCAGGAATTGTTCACCAAGTGAACCTCGAATTTCTCGCCGAAGCCGTGCTTTCGGAAGAAAACACTGCTGGCGAACGAGTCGCATTCCCTGACACCTGCGTTGGCACGGACTCGCACACTACGATGGTCAACGGTCTTGGAGTACTTGGTTGGGGTGTAGGTGGAATCGAAGCTGAGGCAGTGATGCTCGGTCAGCCGTATTACATGGTTGTTCCAGAAGTAGTTGGCGTTAGACTCACCGGATCACTCCCGGAAGGATCGACGGCAACAGATCTCGTTCTAGGCATTGTCCAGATGCTTCGAGCAGAGGGCGTTGTAGAGAAATTTGTTGAATTCTACGGTCCTGGTCTTGATAACCTCCCGCTTGCAGACCGAGCAACTATCGCGAACATGGCACCTGAATATGGCGCAACTTGTGGCTTCTTCCCGATCGATGACCAGACGTTGAAGTACATGCGCGACACTGGTCGTGATGATGCAACGGTTGAACTTACCGAGAAGTATGCCAAGGCGAATTCATTCTTCTACGATCCTTCACACGAACCTGAATATTCAGTCGAATTGAGCTTCGATCTAGAAAATACCGTTCCGGCGATGGCAGGTCCGAAGCGACCACAGGATCGACTTACACTTTCTGAGGTTGGTACTAATTTCAATTCTTCATTTGCTGACGCTTCGACCGAAAAGCACGATGTTGAGGTCGATGGTTCCAAGGGGGCTGTTGGCGATGGCTCGGTCGTGATTGCTGCGATTACTAGCTGTACCAACACCTCTAATCCTTCAGTGATGGTTGGGGCTGGTCTGCTGGCTCGAAACGCTCGTAAGCGTGGGCTAAATCGACAGCCTTGGGTGAAGACGAGTCTTGCGCCCGGTTCGACTGTTGTTACTCGCTATCTTGAAGCAGCAGGCTTGAACGAAGATCTTGATGCTCTCGGTTTCAACACGGTCGGTTATGGCTGTACGACTTGTATCGGTAACTCGGGTCCGCTTCCGCAGGAAGTTTCGGACGCCGTGAACGATCACGAGCTAACAGCCGCTGCTGTCGTTAGCGGAAACCGTAACTTTGAAGGACGGGTTCACCCGCAGGTGAAAGCTAATTACTTAGCATCGCCTGTTTTGGTTGTGGCGTACTCGCTTATGGGTAAGGTCGACGCCGATCTAATTCGCGATCCTCTGGGTCAAGACCAACAGGGTATTGACGTCTTCTTGAAGGATATCTGGCCTTCTCAGCAGGACATTGCCGACACGATCGCTGATTCACTTACTGCCGACATGTTCAAAGAACAGTATGGCGAGGTGTTTGCTGGTTCGCCGGAATGGCAGGACCTTCCCGCTCCAACGGGTATGAACTTCGACTGGGATCGTCAGTCGACATACATTCAGGAACCACCATATTTCGAAGATTTTGGCGATGAGCCAACTGTTCGATCTGAAGTTATGGGTGCGCGTGTTTTGGTCGGATTTGGTGATTCGGTTACGACCGACCACATCTCACCAGCTGGTGCCATTCCGCCGAGTGCACCTGGTGGTCAATTCCTAGTTGGTAACGATGTGCCAAGACGCGAGTTCAACTCGTACGGATCACGTCGCGGAAATCACGATGTGATGGTTCGAGGTACTTTTGGAAACATCCGACTTCGCAATAAGTTGACGCCTGACATGGAGGGTGACTGGACTATTCACCTTCCAGGCGGGGAGCAGATGCGCATATTCGAGGCTTCTGAGAAGTATCTAGCCGAAGGAACTCCGCTGATTATTTTGGCTGGTAAAGAATATGGAACGGGTAGCTCGCGTGATTGGGCTGCTAAGGGGCCGATGTTGCTTGGTGTTCGGGTCGTTATAGCTGAGAGTCTTGAGCGCATCCACCGATCTAACCTGATCGGCATGGGTGTTCTTCCACTCGTGTACACAAATGGGGACACTGCCGAATCGCTGGGTCTCGACGGCAAGGAGTCGTACGACGTTCCGAATATTGGTAATTCAGTTGAGCCTGGCTCGACTGTGACTGTTACGGCAACTTCTGACGACGGCAAGGTGACTGAGTTCGAGACGCTTATTCGGATCGATACTGCTATCGAGAACGAGTACTACCGCAATGGTGGATTGTTGCCTTACGTTCTTCGACAGATGATGGCAGATGCCTAAGTGACGAAGATAGTCAGTTAGTAAATAACGAATATGAAAACCGGAGAGCAATTATACTTTACGGTTTTTCGTCTTAATGCCCTTTTCATTACAGGTTCCAGTGAAGGTTAACCCCGTGATGTGCTGCCCCAACGATCGGATCGGGAGGCGATGAGTTCTTGATGCAAAACATCTTCAATTGATTCGAATGACCATTTGAATCCGGATGCGCTCAATTTTCCTGGAAAAACGCGCTGGCTTGATAGCATCGTTTCTTCTCCCATCTCACCAAATATCAGTCTAATAATGGCTGCAGGGATATTGAACCACGCGGGTCGAGAAAGAGTTTTTGCCATGAGTTTCGTTAACTCTTCATTTCGAACCGGAGTTGGAGCCGTGAAATTTACGGGGCCTGAAATATCTTCATTGCCTATTAGATAGACTAGCCCTTTTATTACGTCGGGTAACGAAATCCACGGCCACCACTGACGTCCAGTACCGAGTTTGCCGCCAAGTGCAGTCTGGAAAGGCAACCGAATTCTGGCTAACAGGCCACCTTTCCGAGAAATGATTAGTCCGAATCGGGCATGTACAACTCGAATTCCGGCTTCGCGTGCAGCATCTGCTGCGGCTTCCCAGCGAACGGCAGTATCGGCCAGAAAGCCTTCGCCATGGGGCGAATCTTCGGTAAGAGGTTCTTCACCGCGCTCTCCATAAAATCCGACCGCTGAGGCGACGATAAATACTTTTGGAGGTGATTGGAGATTCGCCAAAGCCTTCGATAGAAGCAGGGTGGATCGAACTCGGCTTTCACGGATGAGTAGCTTTCGCTCTGCGCTCCAACGTCCGTTGGCGACGGGCGCTCCGCCAAGATGAATCGCAGCGTCGATGTTTCCGAGCAGTCTCGAATCGAAGGCGCCGTGTTCAGGATCCCAACTGAACTCGAGGACTTTGGCGTCAGGATTAGCTGTGCGTCTGACCAACTGGATTATCTGGTGTCCATCGTAAGCGAGTGCAGTTATAAGTTCTCTGCCGACCATTCCGGAGCTGCCCGATACAATGATTCTCATTCGGATTCCAATTTAGATTTCAATTCAGGCACTGCGAACATTGACGCCATCATTTTAGAGCATTCGAGATGATGACAATGCTTGGGTTGAATTGAAATCGAAAGTTGACTTGGCAATTATCGAACTCTACCTCGACGGTCAACTTCAGGGACTGAGCTTTGATAGAGCGATAGATGTGAACTCGCCTGCCACGGGAATTATGAGTTATAGGCCATCACTAAATTCGCGTACTTTCAAGGCGCTTTGGGTCTATGGATTAGAGTAGTGGTAGATCATCACTCGTGTTTCATTGACTAACTCTTCTCACATGTGAGCCACAGTGAAATCGGCTGTTCGAGGTCTGACTTAGACCGAATCAAGTGTTCAACGCCCCAATGGACGGACCTTATAGAATCGAGGGTCATAGGTCTTTGGGAGAAGCGCTGAGGAGATTAGCTCTTCATTTTTAGTTTCATAATTTAGGGTAAATTTGCGTTTTAAAAGTTAGCTTCGATCTGCAGTGACTTTTTCAAGCATCTTTGGTGGAAGCGGGAAGATCCAACCTCGGTTCTGGATGATTGCCTTCGAAAGATCGGGCGGAATAGCGACGATAATTTCTGGTTCGATCGAGAATCGACCTGTGAACCCACCGATAGCGCTACGGGCGTGAACACCGCCGTAGTTTTGATCTTCACCGTCGTCAGCGAATTCCCCTTTACCACCACCGAACACCGACTGCCAGCGTTCGGAGAAACCGTTCATAACTGCCGGACCACCATTGAACGCAACGTCTGTCGATACGACCATGCCTAATGCTTTTACCGTGTAGATTACGTCGTTCAAGTCGCCGCCTTCACCACCGCATGTCAAACCCCAGTGGAGTCGCTTAATCATCGAACTGGCGATCCATTGCGCTGCAGCCTGACCCTGTTTGATGCGATCATGATCGTCGTACATCTGGCCAGGGCCATATCCGTGACCTGAGAGGTAAACGAGACCAGATTCGTGGAAAACGATTCCACTGATTCCAGAACCTTTGAGGCTTTTTACATCGGTTTCGAATGAGCCCATGTCCATTTTGAGTTCATTGATTCGATCGTAAACATCGAAATCGCGTCTCAGATGATCAGGGACTATCGAGTTGTCGTAGAACGTTCCCATGGATGATTCCTTGTTGATTCGACACTACTTGCCCGAATCGGTGTGTAGTTATTGGTTGAACAGCTTGGTGAGGTATTTAACGGCGGCTGGAAGTGCGTGTTTCGACAACAGATCCCCCCGCGCTTCATAGACGACGGAAATCGGACCTTCAAACTTGGCATTTTTGAGAGTGCGAACTATACGGGAATAGTCGAGCCACTGCTCCTCACCAGCGGTTGCGAAATAGAACTTTGCTCTCACCATTCCGGCTCTCGGAGCACACATCTCGATCGATTCATATAGCTGTTCTTCAGCTTCGTTCGCTGGGCTTCCTCGACCTGATGAACCTGGTGAGCCCTGAAACTGGCCGGTATCTAGGACGTACGAAAGTGCCGGACTATCGATCTCATTAAGCATTTTGAGCACCTGAAGACCGGTTGACGGCGTTGAACCGTGATTGTGGTTGTGTAGTAATACTTTGATGCCCGCTGCCGCCGCATAGTCGCATATCGTCTGGAATTTCTTGCGAACTTCTCCGAACGTGAATTCGAGCGTTTGATCATTCACGACGCCATTTCCGGGAAGCCGAATAGCGCCTATACCCAGATGCGGTGCTGCATCGATCAGGGTTCTCGCACGGTCGAGTTCATCTGGGATTGACGATACGGGTTCTTTGAACTGGACGATCACACCGGCATAGCCGAAAGTTACGCCGCGACTTTCAATCGAATGCGCCAGTTCTTGAAGGTACACTGGCTCATACGAGTTTAAGAGTCGATCTTCAATATCGACTCCCGCGATTCCAAGCTCCGCAGCCATATCGGCCGCAGCGTAAATGCAGTCATCGCCGTTCCCGTATATGTCGTGGAACGAAAGAGCTTGAAGGTAGATCGGGTTCATGACTATTCGATATCCGTGACAGATGAGCCTACATCTCGTGCTTGGCGATCATTGAGCGTAGGTAGGTGTTTGCTAGTGGTACAGCAGTAGGCTCGTCTAGCTCGTCCTGACCTTCGAACACAATCGACATCCAACCGTTGTAACCGACGTTTTTTATGATTGGCATGATTCGTTCATAGTCGAGCCATGCTTCTTTACCACTGGCGATTCGGTAGATTTTTGCTCGGACGTGAACTGCTCGTGGTGCTGACGTTTCTATCGAACCGTAGAAGTTCCACTGTGGGTCTTCCTGTCCACGTTCACCAAACGATGCGCCGGGCGACCCACGGTACTGGCCTGTGTCGAGAATGTGTGAGTAGTAAGGGTTGTCGACATCGTCCATAAGTCGAATCACCTGATCGCCAGTCGCCGGGATGCAACCGTGATTGTGGTTGTGCAGACCGACCACAATACCCTTTGATTGGCCATACTCGGCTACCTCTTTGGTCGATGCTACAAGGCGAGGCCATGCCTGTTCCTCGGTTTCACCTTCGGGGAGCCATGAGCCGAACGCTCGAATCATCGGAATGCCCATTTTTGCGGCAACATCGATCCACTGTTTCATCAGATCGATCTGTTCACGAAGCTCTTCGCCAGTCTTGCCGAAGTTGTTCGAAACTCCGATATAGCACATGTGGAGTCCACGTTTGAGGCACGCCTGCTTGACCTGTTCGAGGTAATCATCATCAGTCGATGCGAAATGAGTGAAGTGCAGATCGACGCCGTCCATTTTGTACTCAGCTGCTTTATCGATGATCCCAAGCAGGTCGATATTCCCCGCGTTGAACGTGTCACGGTAGGAGAGTGATTGAAGACTAAGTTTGATCATGGTGACTCATTTCTATGCTCGATGACGGGTTGGATCCGAACCTGGAAATCTAGGCTTGTCGACAAGTTTGTATGTCGGGATGGCAGCGAATGTACCACCGGAGAGTGACGAATCAAGGGCTTACGCGAGAGTTTCTTGAAGGGAAGGCTGATTTTGTACCAGCCCTCTTACTTTCTGTGTTTACGGGATTCACGTAAGCTTCGCCAATCGTTAAGAAGGTTGGCGTTAATGGCGTAGGCCAACCCTGCGGTAGCGACATTCGGGAAAATTTTATGAATAAAATCGATTCACATTTGCATGTTTGGGCACACGATGCCGACTCCTACCCGTACAGGTCTGGTCAACAACAGCCGACGGCGCGTGGGGATGCTGAGTTTTTACTCGATTTGATGGATCAGGCAGACGTATCTGGATCGCTTATCGTCCAACCGATTGTTCATGGTTTCGACCATTCGTACGTTGATGACACATTGAAACAGTGGCCAGATAGATTTATAGGTATGTGCCTTGTCGATCCACAGGCTGCAGACCCTGTTGGGATGCTCGAAGATCTCGTTGCTAGAGGATATCGAGGGGTGCGGTTTAATCCTGGGCTTTGGCGCGATGGCGAAATGATGAACGGCGATATTGGTAGGGGGCTGTACAAGCGCGCCGGCGAGCTAGGAATTCCAGTTGGTTTTCTTGTGGGACCGCAAAACTATCAAGAGATCGAAACGCTGGCCGCTTTGTACCCAGAGACTGAGGCGATTATCGATCACTTCGGACATTGCGTTCCGTCTGTTGCCGGTTCAGAAGTTCCAGAGTTCGAAAAGTTACTTGCTATAGCCCGATACCCGCAGATCAACGTGAAGCTTTCTGAGTTCCCCCGTGCTTCTAACCAAGAATTCCCGTACGTGGATATGTTCGATTGGGTGCACAGGCTGATCGAGGCCTATTCTGCTGATCGGCTGATGTGGGGCACTGACTTCCCATTCATCGTCGAGCAGGCTGGGTACTCCAAAGGCTGGGAGATCGCCGACAGGATAGAGCCTGCTATGGGACCTGGGCTTCGGGATCAGATCCTTGGTGGAACATGTGAACGTTTGTTTGGCACGTGGGGCGAGTAGACGCTCGCTGAGTTTTTGACGCCTCGTTCATATTCGTCTGTGGAATATTCGCTCATTCACCCCATGATGCCAATCGCTGGCTTATAGTGTGCATCAGCCGGAATACATCTCAAAAGGAACCTCGATGACATCGTCGCCAATTCCATCTTCAGCTCCCGATGCTGTAAAACGAATGACTGCCGCTGCGAACGATTTCTTGAACTCTCTTGATGATTCACAGCGAGCGACAGCATCATTCGGTTTTGCTGGTGATGAACGATACAAGTGGGCTTACACACCGATCGATCGCGAAGGGATTAGGCTCGGTGAAATGAACTATGCTCAGCGTAAGGCTGCGTTCACCATGATGGAAACGGTTTACAGCGCACGGGGTGTGGCGACTGCTCATCGGATTATCGAGCTCGAGACGATTTTGGGCGAGTGGGAAAAAATCAGCGAAAAGATTTCTCAGTGGGAACGAAATACCGACCGCTACTGGTTTAGCGTTTTCGGCAACCCGGGAAGCGTCGACGAGCCGTGGGGCTTCCGCGTTGGCGGTCACCACATTGGTCTTACAGCAAACGTGGTGGACGGCGAGCAGGTTGCCATTTTGCCCCTGTTCTTTGGAGCGAACCCTGCGGTGATCCGCCACGGTGATCGCAAGGACGAGCGAACGCTTGTCGAGGAACAGGATTGGGCTAGGTCATTGCTATTGTCTATGGACACAGAGCAGACGAAACTGGCAGTTGTTGACCCGATTGCTCCTGCCGATATTTTGACTACGAATGTTCGTTCAGCCGATCCCAACATCGCTCCTAAGGGAATTGGATTCAGCTTGTTAGGCGACCAGCAGCGCGATCAACTAGTTGCGTTGGCGAAGCACTACGTTACTCGTGGTTCTGACGATCTTGCTTCGAACTACTGGCGTGAACTGGAGTCGGTAGGATTCAATGATGTGACCTTCGCGTGGGCTGGTCCTTCCGAAGTTGGTGCGCCCCACTATTACGCCATTCGGCACCCACGATTCTTGATCGAATACGACAATACGCAGAACGAGGCGAATCACATTCATTCGGTGTTGCGGGACTACGCCCACGACTTCGGTGAGGACCTGTTGGCTGCTCACTACAGGGATTCTCACTAGGTCATTGAACTGCGATAGTACTGTTTGCTGGCCATCAATTCCACTAATCTAGAAAACGACCAGTTTGGTTACGCTTGCTGCACGATTGTGGCTACAGCGCCGTCGGAGCTAATTGAACCGCTGCTCGATATCGAAAAGCTAGTAGATCAAGATCGTGTGAAGATTCCAGGTCACGTAACGGATATGGGTATTTTTTACGATATTAGGAGTCGTGATAATTTGCTAGAAGCGATTCAGTTTGTAGCCAGTGCTCACCAGCCAATATTGAGTAATTGGCTGGTGAGCACCGGGCGTGGGGTGGTGTTTGGAAACTGCTGGCGCCTTTCGAGCTTGGGGCGGATTAGCTACAGCGAAGGGCAATTTGAAGAGCGTCGGCGTTCGACTTCATGATGTCGATATAGTCAATGCCGTCAGATGCTTGTTCTGATGTTCTGACTTCCAGTGGATGAAGTGCGAGAAGTTCAACGCCCGTTTCAGCTGCGATTGTTTTTGCTAGGCGATTGCCGACGATAGGTTCTTGCATGATTTGCGAGATGTTTAGGTCTTTGATTTTTTTGATTATGCCCGCTATCTTGGCAGGACCAGATTCGAACTCAGGAGATAGGCCTGCAAGGCCGATCTGCTCGAAACCATAGCGTTCAGCCATATGCCCGAATGCTAGATGGGTCACGACCAAGGTATTGAGTTCACAATTTGAGATTTGCTTCCTGATTAGATCGTCCAGTGCCTGAAGTTCGACGTCGAGGCCATCGGCGTTTCGGGTATAAATCTGAGCACCTTCGGGGTCGACTTCGATGAGTGCGGACAGTATTCGATCAGCCTGTTCTTGCGCCTTCAGCGGATTGAGCCAGACGTGGGCATCGACTGTTCCTTCTCCGCGATCTCCGTGATCTTCGCCTACCGATTCGAGAATAATCGTCTGAACTGTGACCGTCGGCGAATTATCACCATCAGTACTTGAAGCCGAAGCAGCATTCAATGCCCAAGATTCGAACGCAGGGTGGTTATAGATAAATAAGTCAGAGTTTGAGATAGCTCGGACGTCTGATGGGGCAGGCTCGAAATCGTGAGCCTCGACTCCAGGCTTGGTAAGTTGATTAACGGTTATTCGATTTCCGCCAATTCTTCCCGTTAAAAATGTCAAAGGGTAAGTGGTAGTTATTACGGTGACCTCGCCACCTGTAGGTGGTTGCAGATCGCCATTACAGGCTATGGCAGCAACGAAAAGTATTAACAATGTTTTTTTGTAAAAATTTATTTTGAGACTAAGTATCATAATTGGCTAAAGTTTAATAAAGGCCTAGGTCAGAACCATTAGTCTCATTATTTACGCGCTTTAACTCTCCTTATAACTACGAAAATGTTGTTAGGTAAACCTAGCTTGGTTCGACGATTTTCCAACGAGGAACTGTTCCGCCCTCGGCGCCCCGAGTCGACTTGTAGAGGACTCTATTTCTTGCGAGCGAAGAATCCGGCGTTTGCTCGACGGATTCGGCGCCTGACCAGTGGCCCCAGGCTGCATCGCAATTGGTGCATTTGTCAGATTCGTATACGTTGCCGGTTGTATGGCAATTGGCGCAAAACGTAGTTAACCCAGCATCGATAGCTGCTTTGTTCGGAGAAGTGTTGGCTCCGCAAGCAGGACAGTTTGGTGCTGACGACGGCAGGAACCGTGGTGTCATAATCTTGGCGCAAACTTTACATGTGAACGTAGGTTGGGCTTCGGAAGTCATTCTTACTCGTGATTTGATTCGGTTTGGTTAGTTCTGAAGGGTTGAATTGTATCTCGCGTCTACGTGCTTAGTATTCCGGTAATTTCACCATCGTCCGAGAGATCAATATCCCACGCATTAGGTTTCGATGGAAGACCCGGAAGAGTGATGATATCGCCAGCGAGCGTCACTATTTGACGAGCACCGGCGAGAATGCGTAATTCTCTGATAGGAATTGTGTGCCCACTTGGGGCACCTTTTAATTTGGGATCAGCCGAGATTGAGAGGTGAGTTTTGGCTATGCAGACCGGATAGTTCCAGCCATTTGCTGCGAATCGACGCGCCGTAGTTTTGGTCATTGGACCCCACTTCACATCGCCAGCGAGATAGAGTGACTTGGCCATAGTTTCGACCTTGTCGAAGTAGTCGTCATCGTCTTCATATAGAAGCTTGACGTCGGAAGGTTGATTTGCAGCTTCGACAACCGCGTTTGCCAGATCGACCATGCCATCACCACCTTCAGCAAAACCTTTTGCCTCTTCCACTCGGATTGCTCCGGAGGCCATGGCAACTTCTTTGACGACAGCAATTTCTTCATGAGAATCGGTAGGGAAGCGGTTGATAGCGACCACCGCTGGAAGGCCGTAGAGGCCAACTATGCGCAAAGCATTTTTGAGATTTTCGCCACCGCGTCGTACAGCCTCGGGGTTGGCTACTGACATATCTTTTATTGCGACGCCACCGTGCCATTTGAGTCCACGAATCGTAGCAACCACAACTGCCGCTGATGGCTTAGGTCCTCCCTGTCGTACTTTGATATCCATGAATTTTTCGAAACCAAGATCGGCACCGAATCCAGCTTCAGTGATCACGTACTCACCACAGTTAACCGCAAGCTTGTCGGCGATGATCGATGAGCAGCCGTGTGCAATGTTGCCGAATGGGCCCATGTGAACAATGGTTGGCTGACCTTCGGCCGTTTGGGCAAGGTTTGGCTTGATGGCGTCTCGAAGTAGAGCCATGATCGAGCCGATGCCCTTGATCTCACGGGCTGTGACGGGAGTAGCGCCGTCTTTCTTCCATCCGACCACGATGTCGCTAATGCGGTCTCGAAGATCTTTGTAAGAGTTAGCAAGAGCACAGATTGCCATGATCTCAGACGCCGCATTGATATCGAATCCGGCTTCACGAACAGGACCGTTAAGTTTGCCACCGGCACCGGTCATGATCGTGCGAAGTGCCCGGTCTTCGGTGTCGGTCACGCGTCTCCAAGTGATTCCGGTTGCGTCGAAATCGTCGATTGCGTTTCGGTAGACAGCATTATCGACCATTGCAGCCAATAAGTTGTGCGCAGATTCGATCGCATGGAAGTCGCCTGTGAAATGGAGGTTAATGTCGACTGCTGGCTGAACGGTCGACTTTCCTCCGCCAGTGCCACCGCCTTTGTGACCAAAAACAGGGCCGAGTGCAGGCTGTCTGATAGTCAGAACCGGTTTCTTGCCGATCTTTGCTAGACCTTGAGTGAGTCCTACCGCTGTGGTCGACTTTCCTTCGCCTGCCGGAGTCGGTGTGATCGCTGTTACTACTACCAATTTCGCTTTTTCATCGGAGTTAGGGAACGCGTCGAGCGGAATTTTGGCCTTGTCGTGACCGTAGGGCTCTAGAACAGAAGGATCGAGGCCCATATCGGCAGCGAGATCAGCAATTGATCGCATTAAGGAATCCTTGGACTATTTGAATTTGAGGAGCGTGTTCGCCACACCGACGAGTTGTAATTTACACAAACCAGATAATTCTACGTGCAGAACCAGTATTTGGCTTACTTCGTTGGCAGGGGGCAATCGGTAGCACTGTTGCTGAGCGGCCACCTAGCTCGGAGTGCTCCGCTGACGAACTTCACTATGGGGAGATTGGTAGGGACAGCGACGGTAAGCACGACCGCAACGGCGATGAGAACACTAAATGTCCAACCCAGCTACAGGCTGTGCTGACCGAGTTGATATTTTTTTAGTGTTATTTTTACTTGGGTGTTGCGGGCTTCGTTGCAAAGAGAATCATGATCGCCGCGAGGATGCAGAATCCGGCTAGGGTGAAAAGTGATGAATCATAGGATCCCGTGTTGTCATAGACCCTGCCAACAATTACCGGAGTTGCCATCATGCCAATCGCCATCGGGAACCCCGACATGCCCAATATCACTCCGAAGTGCTTACGCCCAAAGTAGTCGCCTCGCATAGCGTGAAGCAAGGGCGTTCGACCGCCAAATCCTAGTCCCCAAATCACGGCGAACGCTAGAGCGCCCATGTACCCGACCGCTATGGCAAGTAGTACCATCGACATTCCTTGAAGGACTATGAGAAACGGAACTATCGCTCGTTTGCTTATTCGATCTCCTAAGAATCCTCCGATCATCTGGAACGCGAATGACGACAGCGCCATGACTGGAATAATCGTCGCCGCGCTGGAGTCGCTTAGGTTCATTCCGTTTGGGTCGGTTAGCTGGAAGAATATATGAGCGGAAACCGCACCGACCGAGAGGTTGGTCAGAGCGTGGGTGATCGATATCGACCAGAACGCTCGTGTTCGTAACGCCTGCTTGGCAGTGAAGTCATGCTGGAATTTTGGGACTGATTTCTTATCGTCAGGCTTCGACACTTGCTCCATCAAATCGCTGTATTCAGGAGCACGCTTGCCAGCTATGTACGCAAGCGGAGGGCCAACGGCGATGGTGATGATTCCGATGACGAATGTGGTATCACGCCATCCGTGGTTATTGATGCCCCAGACGATTGCTGGAACGAGCACGCCTCCGAGGCTTGAGCCGCCGATAACGATAGCCATCGCTGTGGCACGTTTGTGTGGCATCCAGGCATTGACCGCCGACATCGAAGGCACGAATCCACCGATAGAAAATCCGATTGAAATTACGAAGTAGGCGGCGTAGTACTGGATGGGTCCCTGAAGCTGGGAATAAAAGATGAGTCCGCCGCCACCAATAGCAAAACCGGCAACGACCATTTTCCCCGTACCGAACTTATCGGTGAGCCAGCCTTCGAGAGGTCCGAGCATTGCGCCACCAAATCGGCCGAAAGAAGCGACTCCGGCTACTAATGCACGTGACCATCCGAATTCATCTTCAATGGCTCTGAACAACGTGCTTGCGGCCTGAAACGTTGGCCCAGAACTGACAATCATGTTCATCGCACCGGCAAGGGCCACCCACCAGCCGTAAAAGACGCGCCCGGCTTTAGATTTCGGACCAGTTGGGTTTTCGGTGGTCATTGTTTAGGGCAGGGGAGGGATGCGATGCGAGGGGAGACGGGGCTAGTATCAAGAAGAGTACGACCATTTGCATTGTGATGCTTGTATGAATCGACTCGGTCGTCGATCAAATATCTGATTCTGGATATACACAATGACGGGTAACCGGCGTATTCTGTCGCTCTGAATCGATAAGAAACAATGGCAGGAACTGCATGAAAATTACAGAGATCACAACGACGATGCTGCATGACCCTGATGGGTACGTGATTCAAGATGCGACGATTCCGACTATTGATCCACACGCCAAAGGTAAGAATCAGTTGTTCGTTCACATCCATACGGATGAAGGTACGATCGGTCTGGGGTATGCACCGGGGCAGCGTTCGATTCAAGCTGTAATTTACGACAATCTGAGCCAAGTGTTGATCGGTCAGGATCCGTTCATGATCGAGAAGCTCTGGCAGGACATGTACTGGCGAGTACGTGGTTTTGGTCGTAAGGGTGTGGCTTTTCAGGCAATTGCAGCTATTGATATTGCACTGTGGGACCTGAAGGGCAAAGTACTGGATCAGCCTATTTACCGATTATTGGGACCTGCGCATGAGACGGTTCCAATTTACGGATCGGGCGGTTGGACGAACTATTCAGAAAATGAGTTGGTCGCCGAGCAGATGGGGTACGTTGAGCGAGGCATTCCTCGTGTGAAGATGAAAGTTGGCAAGGATTTCGGTCGATCAGAGCGACAAGATGTTGAACGTCTGACGGCGGTAAGAAACGCAGTTGGAGACGATGTCGAAATATACGTTGATGCGAATAACGGCTACTACGCCAAGCAGGCGATAAAGATGTCGCAGATCTTCGAGCAGTTTGATGTGGGATGGTTCGAAGAGCCCGTGCTTGCAGATGATATTCCTGGCCTAGCTAAGGTTTCACAGGCCACTACGATTCCCGTTGCTACTGGCGAACATGAGTACACCAAATATGGATTTAGAGATCTGCTGATGGCAGGTGGTGTCGATATCGTTCAGCCAGACGTTCACCGAGTTACAGGCATAACTGAATGGATGAAGGTCGCTGCCATGGCCGATGCATTTAACTTGCCAGTCGCCCCTCACGCCGTATCGCTGGTTCACTTGCACTGTGCTATGGCTACCCCGAATTTGAAAGTCGTTGAAGTTCTCGGTGCAGATGAGCACA
>CAWVYJ010000026.1:0-25337 GCA_963934365.1 uncultured Dehalococcoidales bacterium
ACGTTTTCAACTGCTCAATTAGCAGATTCCGCTTCGGCAAACACGGCTGGAGCATAGGCACGATAAACGACTCAACGCACACGCTTCACCTTGGAGATATCGTCCGAGACGACAAGATCGTCCAAGGCGGACTCGGGGTTTAGAGCGATCCACCCGTTAATTGGCGGTCTGGCGATCTGCCTCAGGGATTTTCTCCAGCGAATCGATCGCAAATGTAGCTACCGCCGATATGCCGGGTGACTAATACTGCTCCTCTAACCAATTTACTCACACAAACTTTCGATTATTAGCGGCCGCTTCGATTGGACGCTAAGTGCAGAGGCCAAATCAGAGGAATTTTAGATTGACAAAGTGAATTTAGGGAGAGCTATTTAGCTTTAGAAACTACGCCAAAAAGTGTTTCAGTTCTTCGACGTGATCGACTATGTAGTCGGGAGTGGGAGCATCGCTAGGATATTTACGACCCATTCGTATCCATGCAGTTTTCATTCCTACGCCGTGGGCACCAACTATGTCGGTGTACGGGTTATCTCCCACGAACAAAACATCTTCCGTTTTAAGGCCTTCAATTTCAAGAAGTCTAACCGCTTCCATGAACACTTCAGGCGCAGGCTTATCTACCCCAAATATCTTCGAAGCCAGCACGAATGGAGCTTTATTATTGAGACCAGTCGCTTCTGCTTTCTTATGCTGGAACTGATCGCCATTTGTCACAATTCCCCAAGCGACGCTTTTCGAATTCATCCAATCGACAAACTCGACTGCGCCAGGAAGTACTTTAATGAACTTCACCATGTTCGAGAAGTAGAAGTTGTAGTGAGATTTTGAATCACCAGGGACACCTGGCCATTTTTGCTGAATCTCAAAAATCGCTGTATTTGCATTCGCCGTGTTATTGGGTGAAAGCGTCCAGAAGTATTCGAGTGCGTCTTTCCAACTGGTTGAGTCGTGAATAGCCTCATTCTGGTCGTACAGCACTCTGTACACGTCGCCGTACGCACTGTGACGATCTATCAGCGTATCGTCCATATCGAAAAGTGCCGCGCTAAATTTATGATTAATCATAAATTAAAGCTTAAATGTAGCCCAGAGTTCTTGGTTCGATACGAGACTTAAACGTCGGCCGGCGACATGTCTTCTGCGTTCCAGCTGCCAGAACCGCTTCCCGCATTTCCGAGCGTTCTATCATCGTCAGGATTGAATGTCCGTTCTGAGATAACCGATTCGTCCAAATCAGTTCCAAGGCCTGGCGCTGTGGTTAGCTCGAAGTAACCGTCTTTGATCTCAAGCGGAGTCGTTTGAATCTTGTCGTGCCAAGGCATATCTCTCGCCGTTTCCAAAATCAGGAAGTTTGGAACCGTGGCGCAAACATGCATCGAAGCAGCGGTTGCGATCGGGCCGTTCGGGTTGTGCGGTGCAAACTTGATGTACTCGATTTCAGCCATCGAAGCGATTCGCTTAATCTCAGAAATACCGCCGGTGTGAGCAATATCCGGTTGAATGACATCGGTAAGCCGTCGGTGCAAAATATCTCGGAAACCGTACCTGAAAAACAGTCGTTCACCGGTAGCGATATCCATCGTCACGCTCGAATTCCGAATCTGTTCCATCGCATCGAGATTGTCGGGTGGAACCGGCTCCTCGAAAAAGGTGATCCCAAATTCTTCGATCGCCAACATTTGGCGAATAGCTACTGAAGGGCGTGATCGGCCGTGATTGTCAATCATGATTTGAATATCGGGTCCCAAATAGTCCCGCATCTCTTTGATCTTCTCGTGAAGATCATCAACTACGTCCTTCTCATGGAACGATGGTTTGCTCAGATCCCAACCGCCTGTTTTGAAAGCGGTGAACCCTTTATCGACAGCATCCCATCCGCCTCGAAGATCGCCAGCATGCGTGTACGCTCGAACTCGATCTCGAACCGCACCACCGAGCAGTTTGTATACGGGAAGGTTGTATATCTTGCCCGTCACGTCCCAAAGAGCTATATCAATCGCGGCCATTGCCGAACCCATTACTGGACCACCACGCCAAAATCCGTGACGGTACATGATCTGCCAATTGCGTTCGATCTGTGTCGGATCCCGACCTATCAATCGTGAAGAAAGCGTCTTAATTCCCGATTCAACAGCCTGTTCGTGTCCTTCAAGCGTGCCTTCACCCCAACCGTGAACACCTTCGTCCGTTTCAATTTTGCAGAAAACCCAATTACGGACTCCACCCTTAACTAGGAACGTTTTGATATCAGTAATTTTCATCGTTTTTAGGGGGAGGTCTTGATCGTTGCTGGGGTCAGATAGTCACTCATAAGACCGCCGCTACGGGTTGAATGTGTGATTTGAAACGTCCTACAGAACATATTCAATGAATTCGAATCGGCAAGATTTTACGCCGTATTAGCCACAGAATAAACGACTAGAGGTCTTTTATCTTCGGATAGATGGCGATAGTGAGAGCCACAACTCCGAGACACCCTGCTGAAAGTAGCATGTAGCCCGCTCTAACGCCGTATTGATCGGCAACGAAGCCGGCAGCGATTCCCGCAGCAGGAGAAAGTGCAGTATCTAGAAGAGTTGCCGAGATTATTCGACCACGCAATCGATCAGGTGCAATCTCCATCAACGTCGCACTATTACCCGATCTGAACAACGTCTGCGAAGCACCGATCCAGATAATCAACGGAAACGCCATCCACAGATACGAAGCACCAACGAATCCGAGCAACGCTAGGCCATACGATACTGCGGAAAAAAGCATCAATTTACCTTTATAAGACACGTCTTTTCTGGAAGCGATAAATAGACCGCCTGTTAGACCACCGACAGCTCCTACAGAAGTCAGAACTCCCATTAGTCCGATGCCATACCCGTACTGTTCTTCGACCAACTGAGGGAGCAACACTTGATGTGAGAACCCAATTGCCAGTGGCCCAAGACCAAGCAAAACCAAAGCCAAAATCGCTCGGTGCTGACCGATAAATACGAATCCTTCAATCAGCTGGTGAACCGGATTTCCTTGCCCACCCTTAACTGCAATGCGAGGAATTTCAATTTTGGTGGTCAGTATGATCACCAGCACAAACGCACTTGCCGCCCAAACATAAGCCCATCCGACATCGGTGTACTTGATTAGAATTGCGATCAACGCCGGGCCAATGAGCCTAGTGCTGTTGATCGCAATGGAATTCAAAGACATGGCGTTCATCATGTTTTTCTTATCGACTAGGTTCGGAATAATCGATGTTCTAACAGGCTGGTTCATCGCCATTCCGGCACCAAGTCCGAACGCTAATACATACACGTGCCAAAGCTCGATAACGCCAGCCAGCAATAACACAGCCATCACGATGTGCATCAGCAACGTCCATATCTGGATGACCCTCAACAGCTTGCGACGGTCGAACCGATCGGCGGCTACACCGCCAATAAGCCCGAGAATCAGCATTGGCACGGCTCTTGCTACAAGAACAGACGCAACGGAAGTGGATGAACCTGTTAAATCCCACACAAGCCAGCTACGAGCAACCATATCGGCGTGCATCGCTGTGGCCGATAGAAGTTGACCAAACCAAAGAAACCGGAAGTTACGATTACTTAGTGACCGGAAGGCTGCTGCGAGGGTGATAGGTGGCATCCGTGAAATTGCCCCACGGTCACCGATCGTCTCTGATGGATTTCTAGACGATTCTGATGGTTGTTCAGTTTCCTGATCTTTGCTCAATACTCCGGCAGTATATGCCTAAGATACTAAGAGGACGGCACTATTAGAACTCTGTGGGCGCATGAATCGCCTGCCAGCTTTCCAATTCGAGCGTTCGAGCCTTAGAAAGTTCGATACCCAGAGCCGCTGCAGTATCAGAAGGTGTCGCCGATGCACCGTTCATCAGTCCAAGACGGTGCTCCATTACACTCTTATGCATTGCAGGTAGGGTCGCAACCGCATCAACAGAGAATTTCTTAGCAATGTCACCTGGTATCGACCTTGAATGACCGTCAGCAGCCCTAAATAGCCGATCCATCATCTTCGTACGCCCCATCGCCATCAGCCGTCTGAATGAAATATTCGACAATCTTTGATTGTCAGAAGCAAGTTGATATGAGTCTTCCTGCGCCACACCTTCAAGGCACAGCCACCCTTCACGTGATCCGCCTAAACGTAGGCCATGTATGGCGAGTTTCCAAGATACCTCGTGACTAGAAACCAGAAGATCACGCAGCATTTGAATCGCTTTCAATGATCCGATCTTCCCAAGCTCTCGAGCAGCCACCACCTGTTCATCGGAATCTCTGCTCGAAAGCATCGACCTAAGCTTGCCTAATCGCTCTTCGCCCGACCCACTCAATTCATAAGCGACTCGTCTCAAATGATCGCCTTCAGTCTCACTATCAGTCTTACTTAGACGTGTAATTCCTGAAGTCTCGGCAGTTGGGGCAAATCTTGACGAAGGTTCTGTTTTTTTTATGATGGGCTTTCTATCTGGCATTGTTCAGCGAGAATTCTACCTATACCGCTGCCTATAATCTGCCCACCGCGCAGCATCACTGAGTCTCCATTCCGAGAAACACTATATCTTGGATGAGTGTTAACCCTAAGATGATCAAGTGTTTGCCTGCTGCCTCGTTCTATGAACACGACAACAAATTAAGTCCATCAACCGCTGGCAGTTAGAATCTGAAGGGGCCTGAATCCAGCCAACCGCTACGAACTGTCGAAATCGTACGTTCACTTATTGAGAAGCGTCACCATAAGTTTTTGGCAGCTCAGTTTTAGCCTTACCTCGCCGCTGAGCTAGTGCCGAGCCAAATACGACCAAAACCGCACCAACATACAGCTCGCCTCCGATCGATTCACCAAGAATCCACCAGCTGAACAACACTCCAAATATCGGCTGGCTGAGTGATAAGACGGTTACACGGGATGGAAGATATCGCTTCAACAGCCATGTTTGGCCAATGAAGCCCAAGCCGGCGATCAAGCCACCTGTATAGAGGAGAGCAACAACTAGCCTCGTTGTCACCGTGAAAGCCTCGTCACCTTCGAATACCAAACTAGCGATCACGAACATGGAAATCCCAAACACACTCTGAGCCATCAGCAACTTGTGCTGTGCTATTCCTTGTCCTAATTGCGATAGGAACACTTGGCGACCACCCAATAGCATTGCTGAAACGAGCAGCAACAAGTCACCTATAAGGAATTCCGAACTAGAATCTGCAAATCCTTTGTAGAAAACAGCAACGACCCCCGAATATGCGATCAACGTTCCAAACGTCCTCGAACGCGACATTCGATCACCCGGTACAAAGAAGTGCGCAAAGACACCCGTCCAAAGCGGGAATGTCGTGGTCACAACCACTGCGTGCCCTGCAGTCGTGTAGTCCTGTCCCACGTTCATAAACGCAAGTTGAACCGTGAACAACAAGCCCAAAAGTCCAAGCGGCAACCATTCGTGTCGAAGCACTCTGAACGACTGCTTGGTGGCGATTGCATAGATCAACACCACGATCGCTCCGATAATAAATCTCAGATACCCGAGTCGCAGAGGGCCAGCATCTGCCAATCCAGCCTTGGTAGCAACCGGATTGCCTGCCCACATCGTTGAAAGCGTAAGTGCGAACACCCCGGCTTTGGCCGAAAGTGGACGTCGTTCGGCGGTCGCCAGTAAATTAGTGTTTGTTTCCGAACTCTCAGTAGTAGACGATTGCATTCGTGGTTAGTTAGAACCCACCGCTTGAGCCGCCAGATCAACTACACCCGCAACGTCTTCGCACCATCTCGTCACGACCACCAGATCTTTCTCAGGATCGACCACCACGCAGTTGCCACCAGCGCCAGAAGCCGCAAACGTAGCTTCAGAAGCGTGATTACCGTAACGAACGTGACCAGTGTTTAGCCACCACATGTAGCCATATTGGTCGTTCTGACCACACGGTACGCCCATCATGTCGATCCACTCTTCAGAAATAATCTGCTTGTGCCCCCAGCGACCACGGTTCAGATAAAGCATGCCAAAACGGGCATGATCGAGAGTGTCGACCCATAAACCTCCACCCCAGTGCGCTCCTCCAGAAACCGATTCAGTCACTAATCCATCAAGATTCACCGTTGAATGCTCATCATATCCATGCCATTCCCATGTTCCTGACGAGCCAATTGGGTTCATAACCTCACGAGTAAGAACGTCTGGAAGCGGCTCTTCCCAAACTGCCAATAGCGCCAACGCAGTTCGATTTACTCGAACGTCATTGTATTCCCAGTGCCCCCCAGCAACCTGCCTCGTACGTCGCTTGAAATCGCCAGATAAACCCATACCCTCGGGATCGAGATTTCGATTCCAGTCGACAATATCGGGCTTGGTGTAAAGCGTTCCTTCCCATTCAGAGGTCTGCTGAAGAAGATGCTCCCAAGTGATTCCACGGTTCTGATCAGTATCAAATCCATCGACCGGCTCGCCAGAATTGACCATCGTGATCGATTTACCACTTTCATAGTCGATTACAGGGTCAGACGTACTTTTAATCATTCCCTTGTCGAAGGCTAACCCAGCCAATGTCGCTACGTAGCTCTTCGTTGCACTGAAGGTAAGATCTACTCGTTCGATATCACCCCATTCAGCAATGATGTAGCCGTTTTTGATAACGACGCCAGCCGGACCGCCACGATCCTTATACGGCCCGAGTTTGGCTGCCCACTCCGACGCATCGCCACCGACTTGACCTTTGCTGGGGTCCATGGGCCAGTTGATTTCGTTATCTTTGGCGAACTTAACTGCTTCGTCGAGTTTCGACTGATCGAGGCCCAAAACCGAAGCATCACGTCGTTCCCATTCGCCCTTAGGTGGGAGGTACAGGTTTTTATCTGCGATCAATTTTGTTTGAACCTAGTCCTCTAGTCGCTTCAAGTATTGACCGATCCAGTCGAACTCAACGAAATCGACGTATTCGTTCATCAAAGCCTTCGTAATCGGGCCAGCTGCGTTGCCATCACCAATTTGACGACCCTGGAACGATCGAACTCCGCAGATGCAGAGTGATGTAGAAGTTAGGAATATTTCATCGGCTGTCATCGCATCGAACATATCTATATCTTTGGTCACAACTGGAATATCTAGGCGTTGTGCCATCTCGATTGCGGTTTCTCGAGATATTCCTCCGAGTACGTACTGCTCTTGCGGGGTATACATCACACCATCTTTGATGGTGAATATGTTCGATCCGATTCCTTCTGTGAGGAAACCTCGCGTGTCGAGCAGAATCGCCCACGATTCTGGATCCTGCGCTTTGGCTTCCATGTCGGCCATAATCAGGTTGAGATAGTTGTGAGACTTTGCTCGCGGGCTAAGTGATTCAGGCGGAGTTCGACGAACAGAGGGCACAAGAACATCGATTCCGTCTTTGTACAGTCGAGCACGAGGTTTCAGGGGCAGTGGCGCGCACTCGATAATCACATTAGGGCCGCCTGCGGTCTCCCACATATCGCCACCGACGAGATCGACTCCACGTGAAATTCGCTGTCCAACCCAGAAATCCTCGTCAGGTCCCAGCAAGTGCAAGTTGGATGCCAAAACCTCACGAGTTTTAGCGACCATCTCGGCTTCGGTCATGCCTGGGTCGATATCGACGTACTTGAGCGAGTTGTAAAACCGGCTAATGTGGGTTTCGAGCTTGAAAATCTTGTGGCCAAAAGTTCGAGTCATATCAAACACGGCATCACCGTATTTAAAACCGCGATCTCTGAAGGGCACTTTAACCTCTGATTCAGGGATTATTTCGCCGTTGAAGTAGGCGACTCGTTCGCCCTCGCGCGTGCTAGTCATAGTTCTAATATCCTATATTTCAAATCGACGTGAGAAGTTCAACCTAAGGACGTTCACCAGTTTTCCATAACAATTCGATGCTCTGATACGGACGCCTCATACCAAAAACCGCTGGGTTGCACGATGCTACGCCTCATGTATGTGTACGTATAGTTCCACAATGTATATATGGGTGGTTTTAGGTTCAGTGTGGAAATAGTCGAGCCAATATCTAATCGACGAACTCGTACATACGATACGACCAGGCATCTCTAACAGCAGCGTCAAGAGCTTTTCGCCCCGGCTTATCGACCGATATTCGATTTGGCAAAGCTCTATCGCTTAGACCATCAGGCAACTTGATCCGTTTCAAAAACTGGCCAAGTACAACTCGATCGCCACCCATTGCTAAGTATTCCAGATGCCCTGAGTAATCTCGAAATCGAGCACTCGCAACTTCGCCCGCCTGATCGAACAGCTCGCGAATCCATTCCTCACGACCACGCCTGAAACGGTTCGACGACTGTCCGCCTTTTTTATGCTGGTTTTTGACGTACCGGCTTCCCGTTTTCGTAACAACAAGTTCACCATCTTCAGCGATAGCTATTGCCCAGTTACCTAGTCGAAGAAGAAGAATCGCAATGGCATGGTGATTCACCATGTGCTGCCGAATAGTGTCGAACGAGTTTGAGTCGCTTGCATCGCTGATTGGAAATGGAGGCAATAGCGCTAATCGGGGTCGAATTCCTGTTAGCGAATCGACAATACTAATCAATATGACGCCGTTTTCAGAACTCTGCGCAGATTTAGGAAGGCCCTCCCATTCTTCACCCAGCGAATAGCCGCCCGGATGCATCTCAACCGCGAATTCAGCGCAAGGTTCGATCTCAAAGTCGATCAATCGTTCTGCCAGTACAGAACGATGAATCAGCTTTGGGCCAACGACAGAAGGACCAGGTGGAACAGAAGGCACGCCTGTGAACTTTCAGTGTGATAGTAGTCAGATTCAGCTTATACATAACCCAGAGTCGACTTTGTCATTTCGACCTGAACGAGTTCACAGGGTAACGAATTTCGTAGAAGCGAGATTAAAGAAATGTCGAGGCTAAAAACAGCGATTGCGTCTTACTCGGTCCACTGCTTGCCGCGCATGGCGATAGCAACTGGGTCGATACGTGCACCGAGTCCAGGACCGCCCGGCAGTTCAAGGCTCCCACCCTTCACGATCTCGAACGGCTCCAATACCTCATACCGCCAATCTGCTTCGTATACGGCGTGCTCAAGAGGGATTTTGGCACCGAATGCAGCGGTTGCGTGAGCAGATGCTAATAACGAAAGCGGACCCGATGGACAGTGCATAGACACAGAACCTTCCCAACGGGCTTCAAGCTCGCGTCCTGTCAAGTAAGCCTCAACGGGACCACCACAGAATTTCACATCAGGCATAACAACATCAAGTACGTCTTCTTCCATGAGTTTTTTGAACAAACCAACGCCGTAGCCCATTTCGGCTCCAGCCATGGTCATGTCAGCTTTGTCATGAATAATTCGGAAATTATCAGCGTCGGTGATGGGATCGACCGGTTCTTCAAACCAACCGACTCCCGCTTCTCTAAGTTCAGGCTCGAGTGCGAGTGCAGATTGAAGATCAAACCGCGAATGACAATCGACCAACAACGTTCGATCGGGGCCAATAACGTCTTTCACCGCACGAATACGGTCTAGACCGATTTCGGCTTCTCGAGGAACACCAGGATTGTTGAACGGAGCGTTGCACTCATCGAAAGGTGCGCACTTAGCAGTGGTAAATCCATCCTCCATCGCCCGCTGTGCCATTTCAGCGAATCCGTCTGGAGACCTGTCGCTTAGCCCATCAAAAGACGGCTTTAGCGCTCTATTAATGTTCGAATAAAGCTGAACTTTACGATCGGCCTTGCCTTCATGACCGTATAACTCGCGTAGGTAATCGACCATTGACAATTGGAGCACACGTGCCAGCGCATCGGCGATCGCACAGCGCAGTCCACTGACAGCACTAGCTAATGCGACATCAGATTCGAGCTGTTCGATTGTTAGGTTGTTCAGCTTGATGACGTCTGAGTCATCGGTGAGTTTTTCACCGCGTAGATTATTAGCGAGTCTAGCAACAATAGGTGCGATCCTTTGATCGAGCTGAGTGTGAGTGATTTCGCCCTGCCCAACAATCCCGTTGCTATCGCTAACAGCAAAATGCTCCCACGTCGTCTCAGGTCGTACTTCAATCGAATTGAAACTCAACCCCGTAGGCGTGAACCATTCACCTGCTATTGGCAATTTATGTTTTCTCCGTGAATCAATACTTGTTCCTGAAGTACGAATTAATCGATTTAGTTTAAATTTTTAATTGTCATACTGAGACCATTCGAAGGTGCTCAGGATAATTGTCTGCAGTATTGGCTAGTTTGTTGATCTAGCTAATTACGCCCGATTTGGATTCACTCGGTACTTAGCATACCTATCGTCGTTGATGAACTCATCTATAACGATCTTCTCACCATCTAGGTCGTTCGAGATGTTCGCTGCCAGTACTGCCGCAAGCGAATTGATCGAAGAATTGAACGAGTTCAAGCGGTTTTTAGGTTTGCTCTCGGTGATCGAAGTTGCAAATGCTTGCCCGATAGCGCGCGTGCTCTCTTTGCCCATGGCTGTGGTGTGTGGGCCTGGCGAAATCACTTTGCGAACCTGATCAATAGTTGGGTCCTGTGCAGGAGGCCAGTCGCCATCGAACGTGTAGTCAACGAAATCGTCTTCGAGCTTGATCGTGCCGTGGGTGTGAATAATCACATCGAATCGACCACCGTAGTACGAACGGGCAGGCTTAGTGAAGATTATATTCGCGACTCCACCCTTTTTCATGCCGTAAGTCACAGTGTAGGCAATCGGGTTGTCGCCCTCGGCTTCGTGAAGCTCAGCAGGACGGTCGGTGTAGGTTGCTCGAACCCAGTCGACGTCGTCGCTCGTCCAGTACCGCATGATGTCGGTCTGGTGAATTCCGGCTTCAACAACCGATGTTCCTGACCATGCTCGGTTAGCAGTCCAAACTCGGTTGGCGGGTCCACCCTGTTCTTCAGTTCGAGTGTGTTTTACGCCGTGACCCTCGACTGAGCCTTCGGCAATCATTGTCATGGCAGCAACCCACTTGTCGCTGAGGTAGTTGTGTATATCGGTATATCCACGATCGTGTCGCATCTGGAAACCGACGGTGCTTGGAACACCAGCCTTGGTGATTGCGATGTCCTGAGAAATGATGTCGTCTAAGAAAAGAGACTGAGGCTTTTCAGCGAGAATAGCGATTCCTCGCCCCGCAGCTCGTTCGATCTCGCCTTTGTGCTGGTTTGGCGGAATGACGAACCAGATGGCGTCGACAAGACCAGATTCGATCATGCCATCAGCACTATCAAACATCTTGACTCCGGCCGATGAGTAGCCTTCAACGAACTTGTTAATCTTACTATCTTCAAGGTTCTCCGGATAAGGATCAGCGAGAGCGGTGATCTGCACCATCTCGTCCGCCTGCATGCCTACCAACGCCTGAACGTGCTGAAGCCCACGCTGTCCAACACCAACTAATCCAACGCGGAGGGGTCCTGCCATGAGTATTTTTCCTTGTAACCAAAATAAAAAGCAGTGGAATACGAATTCGTATATGAAATCTTCAAACCGGCTGCGTAAATCTCTCGAAAATCTTACACCTGAGACCGACCAATCGGTAAGCACTGTTCCATCTACTAACCTATTGCAGAATGTCACTGTTGGGTGTTCAATGCGTCGAGCCAATACTAGCCCGAGAACACCCTCTCCATGAAAGTCACAGCAGTAACAACTCTTCCCGTAGATAGATTCAACTATGTGAAAGTTGAAACCGATGAAGGAATCACAGGTGTTGGCGAACTTCACCCGGCATCAGGAACTGGCGGTACACCGTTCGTCCCAAGGGCAGCCGTGGAGTACTGCGCCGAGTACTTGATAGGCAAAGACCCTTCCCATATCGAACGACACTGGCAGCACATGTTTAGGCGCCAACTATTCAGGGGCGGTTCAGACATGATGGCCGCCATCGGCGCTATTGATATCGCACTTTGGGACATCAAGGGCAAGGCTCTTAATAAGCCGGTGTATGAACTACTCGGCGGTCCGGTTCGAGAGAAAGTTCGCCTGTATACGCATCTTGGCGGCAACTCTCCTGAAGCACTGGCTGAAGAATCGGCGGCACGGGTCGAAGAGGGATTCACAGCTCTTAGGGTCTATCCGTTCGGAGATTTCGGTAATTCCGATTTCGAAGAAGGACTCGGACTCGAAAATATGAGCTTCACCGGCATGCAGAACAACGCCGTTGAGCGCATTGCAGCCGTTCGAGAAGCGGCAGGACCCGACATCGACATCATGATCGACGTCGTAAATCGTCTAACACCTGCAGAGGCGATCGGACTGGGTCGTGCGCTCGAACCGTTCAACTTGTATTTCTACGAAGACCCTATAGAGCCAGAAAACATGGACCAGTGGGGTTGGGTCGCTCAACAACAGCCTATTCCTCTTGCAATGGGCGAACGTCTATACACGATCTACCAGTTCCGCGATCTGATGAACCATCAGGGCGCAGCGTTTATCCGACCCGATCTTTCACTTGCTGGCGGAATAACCAACGTAAAAAAAATCTCGGCTATGGCAGAAGCCGCTTATGTTGGCGTAGTTCCACATAACCCGCTTAGCTGTGTTCTTACGGCAGCATGCGTGCAGATCGATACGGCAGTGCACAACATTTCAGTTCAGGAATATCCGTATGACGACGATCATGGCATCAAGGCCGAACTCGTAAAAGAGCCTCTAAAAAGAGTAGGCGGTTACCTAGAAGTGCCAACCAAACCTGGCATTGGCGTCGAATTAAACGAAGAAGCCTTCAAGCACTATCCGCCAGTGCCGTACGACAGGCCACCGCTGATCAACCCTGATGGTTCGCTTAGGGAGTATTAGGAAAATGTTAGATAATTTTGGTTTGTTTTACGAGATACGGTCATAAAAAATGCCGTCTGACTCGATAAAAGAGTGGATTGCAAAAGTTTAACAATCGGTTCGTAGAGGTTGGACAATCGAAATTGACAGCAATGATAAAAACCCCATAAGAGAGTGCATTGTCCAACTCTACAATCTCAGATTCGTTGATTACGACGGACGTACAAATTGGACTTTAGAACGATACCCAGTATCGGAGACTTTTTCCTTGGCCGGATCTTCAAATTCATATATGACGACAGTTACGGCACGAGACGAAAGACGGTTTACCGAGATCTCAACCAGATCGCGAGAAGAGATGCCCATGTAGAAATAGCGTATGACAATTCCGAATCATTTCGGAATAATGCGTCTATACCAATTAGTGATGCTCTTTTATGAAAATATCCATTTCTGCTGCAAAAACTAAAAAGGGTATGAAGTTAGATCCACCAATGATCACTTATCTCTTTTTTAAGGGACTCACGAAACGGGAATCAAGTGATCAATAACTCATCAAAGTTATGTACAAATATACTGAACCTCTGACCTCTGACCAATTACAAGTTCTGAGATCTTAAACGTCTAATTCCTCAGCCAAATTTATATCCACTTTCTAAGAACTCGCCAAACAAATCATGCCCACCCAGCCTACTGCCTACGATCTAGTAATTTCTGGCGGTCGAGTTATCGACCCTGCCAACAACATCGACGCCAAGCTTGATATCGCTGTGAGTAACGGAAAGATCAAGGCAATTGAAGCCAACATCGACGCTTCAGCGAGCAGGAGAGTCATCGATTCCAGCGGACTCGTGGTGACACCCGGTCTGATCGATCTACACACGCACGCTGTGGGCGGAATTCGTAAGCCAGTAAACGACGACTTCATGGTTGATCCGGATACGGCGGGTGTAAGCGCGGGCGTGACGACTATTCTCGATGCCGGATCTATCGGTGCTTTGAACTCTGGTGGACTCGTCAACTACATCGTTCCAAATGCCAAAACTCGCCTCCTGGCCCTTCTCAACATCGGCAAAATGGGCGTTGCCAATCTTCCTGAGGTGACGTCTTCAAACGATATCGATCACGCTTCGTCGGTTCAGGTTATCCAGTCGGCGCCCAACATCATAAAAGGTGTGAAAGCTCGAATGGTCACTCCCGGCATCACGTCGCTCGGAAACGATATGCCTAAGGCCGCCAAGGCAATCACCGACGAAGCTGGCGGATTCGTGATGATTCACGTTGGAGATATCGCAGGACAAAACCCCATCGCAGCTGATCTTACTCCAAGTCTCCTTACCGACATTCTCACCAAGGGTGATGTCGTTACCCACACTTTGAGCGGGGCTGTTGGTGCTTTGCTTTCAGACGGATCGCTTATTTCTCAGGCGCAGGAAGCCCGTGACAACGGGGTCTACTTCGACGTTGGAGTAGGTGGCGGAAACTTCACATTTGCGGCTGCGCAATCTGTCATCGATTCCGGGTTTATCCCCGACACGATTAGTTCCGACATTACCGCTATGGGTATTTACGCAGGTCCGGTGTTCTCACTAACCGAGTGCATGGGCAAGGTGATGACTCTCGGCATTTCATTCGAGGATGCGATCAGAATGACTACTTCAAAGCCATCCGAAATTCTTGGAATTGCAGATGATCTCGGCTCACTGAGCATCGGAACTACTGCTGATATCTCGATTGTCGATCTTGTCGAAGGCGATTTCTCGTTCATCGAGTCTTCAGGCGCTACGAAATCTGGCTCGCAGGCGATCAAGCCAGTTATGGCGATAAAAGACGGCATTCCGCAGCCACTCGATCATGGACCTCGCCCCTGGGGCTGGCTTCCAGCTCAGAACGGATAGCTTCATATCTGAAACTTCGCTATGACCATCTCTCAAGAACATTTTCGATCTGAACTAGAAAAACTCCCTCGGTTCAAGCTTTCGCAACTGAACACGCCGCTGGAGCCTCTTGACCGACTGCAGCAAGCTCTGATCGACCAAGGCGTTGACGTTCCAAATCGAATGCTGGTTAAGCGTGACGATGTGACCGGATTGGCGTTCGGCGGCAACAAGGGCAGGCACTTCGAATTCGAGATCGCCCACATTCTCGATGGGGGCTTTGATACCGTCATCAACATCAATCACTACCATTCGAATCAGGCTCGATTCATCGCCGCAGGATGCGTCAAAGCCGGACTGAAATACCATATCGTTTCTACCGATATGGTCACAGCTCCGATCACAGGTAATTTGCTGCTTTGCAAGCTGATGGGTTCGGTTATACACCGTTCGCCTAACGAATACGGTCGCCAAGTGGCTGAGAAGATATTCAAAGAAGAGAAAGCGTCTGGTCGAAAGCCTTACATCCTGTCCGACGATCCGTTCGTCGATGTGATGGGCATGATCGGCTTTATCGAAGCTGGCCTTGAACTTGAAGATCAGCTCGCCCACTTAAAAATCGAAGAGCCAGTTCGCTTCTGGGGTCTTACCGGTCGTTCGATAGCGGGATTGCGCTTATACGCCAAAAATCGTGGTCTCGACTGGCGTGCTACTGCCTGCCAGTATTCACCAAGCACAGTTGAAGATTTCCAGAACGTAACTGCCCAACAGTCTAAGCAGGTTGTCGAGATGTTCGATCTTGAGAAGTCACTAAATACTGACGACCTGGAAGTTATCGAAGAATATCGAGGTCCGGCATATGGCGAGATAGATGATCGAGTGATAGAAGCGATTCAGATGCTCGGCAAGGCAGAAGGACTCATTATCGATCCCAACTACACCGGCAAAGCAATGTCGGGGCTGATCGGTGAACTACGAGCCGGACGAGTCGATGCCAGCGAAACTATCGTCTTCATACACTCCGGCGGACTCCCTCAACTCTTCGCCCACGCCGACAAATTCAACGACTGATCCACGTACAATCCGCATGACCATGACACAACACCTCACGCCCAACGAACTTCAAGCCAAGATAGACAAACTTCCCCGGATGAAAATCGCACATCTGCCTACTCCGCTGGAAGAAATGCCCCGACTTACCGAACGACTCGGTGGTCCTAAAATATGGATCAAGCGTGAAGATATGACGGGCCTTGCGTACGGTGGAAACAAAGCTCGACACTACGAGTTTGAAATGCCACACGTTGCCGATCTAGGCTACGACGTGATGATCAACGTCATGGACTATCACTCGAACAACGCTCGAATGACCGCCGCCGCTGCCAATAAAATCGGCATGCGCTACATTCTCGTGCTCAAGAACGCAGCGAATCGCAATGTTCAGGGCAACCTGCTGATCGACAAAATCCTAGGAGCTGAGCTTCACCTTCTCGACGAATATCAGTCTGGCGACGCCGAAGGCTACGCGACTCGCCTGAAAGAAGAACTAGAAGCTGATGGTCACAAGCCTTATCTGATTCAGGACCACCTCTTTCCGCGAATCGTTGGAATGGTCGGATTCGTTCAGGCAGGCATCGAAATCCTCCAACAAATTGACGAAAACGATTTCAAGAACGTCCACATCATCGGCGTTGCGGGTCGATCTCTGGCAGGGCTCATCATCGCTGCAAAATCGATGGGCCTAGATTGGAAATTCACAGGAGTTACGGTGAACTACGATGTTCCTCTGAGCGGATATATATTCGATCACAACAAGGATATTCAGGAACTACTAGACTTACCGGTGACCTTCGAGCAGAGTGATATGCGAATACTCGACCAGTATGTTGGCGAGGGCTACGGTGTGATGAGTGCACAGGTCAACGAGGCTATACACATTGCTGCACAAACCGACGCGATTATTTGCGATCCTAACTACACGGGAACCGTTATGGCTGCTTTGATTGACCAGATAGAAGAAGGAGGATTTTCCGACGATGAAACGGTCATATTTCTGCACACAGGCGGACTTCCTGCCGTGTTCACTTTTGCCGATCAGTTAGCGTCCTTCAAGGGCACGGTTTAGCTCCGATCATAGCGTGTGTTCATCAGGAATCACCAAAGGATAGCGATCATGAATATGTGGAACAGAGGCGGCGGAGATCATGACCCTGATGGACGGCGGTCAGTAACTGTTCGCCAACTCGTTATTCGGACTTTTTTTTACGTCATAATTTTCGCCGTAATCATCTGGTGGGCGAAGGGCTAACGGCGTAGCCGGCTTTTGACAGGCAAACAATCGAAGCACGCTTCGATCTGGGTACGCATGGGATTGATCCCGCTCCGATTCACAGTCATCGGCATTCTGATGGATTCACCGTTCGTATTGCTTTCAATACTGTCGCAAAGGTTAACAAATGAATTTCCAAGACCCGCATTTTGGAAGTCGGATGAACAACGATGATCTCGAAGCGAAAATCCTTAAGAACTACCAAAATAAAAAGACCGGACCCAACTAAATGGAACCGGCCTTTTTATTTTCGATCATGTTGTCAAACTAGTGAAACTACGAAGTTACAGTGCTGATCTTATCAGCAACTCGCGCCATTCCTCGTGAGAAGCGTGGTGTGAGATAACCCTCGAAGATTCCAGCGCCGAATGCGAATGCAAACAGTGCCAGCTGACCAGCAAATATTCCGGTTCCGCCGTAACCTGCCAAGAACGACACTCGAGTTGTTGATTCCTGATCAGAAACCAGCGGTAGTGAGATAATTCCAGCACCAAACAGTGCGAACACTGCCAGAGCTAGAACTCCACCAACCAATGGTCTAGCTAAGCCGACCATGAACAACGCCACTTTTTCGGTGTATTCCAACTGCATTGTCACTGTTCGCAAAAGGACTGTGAAGGCACTTCCGGCGATACCGAAAATGATTGCTGCAAATACGATTTCAAGCGGTGTCGATAGGAATAATGCTTCAACACCTGCAACTGTCACCGTTACCGCCGCTAGCGCAGCAGACAGCAATGTAAGACCAACCATTGGCGCAACAATGCGGCGAAGCATTGTTCGAGCATGGATCATCTCGGAGACGTTTCCATTGAGAGTTCCTAAAATCTTATCGCCATCCCGAAGGACGTCGATTCCGCCAGACATTGCTCGATCTATCCAAGCTTGGAGATTATCTAGCATCTGGCCATGATCCTTGAGATTCGCACTGCGAACTCGAATCATCAATCGTTCAACCGAGGCTACGAATGGTGCTGATTCAGCAACCATCCCTCGTCCACTCTCTTTCGGAGTGATCTCTTCGGCCTCAAAGCGTACCGGTTCTGTCATATCGTACTCCTCGCTAGTCAACAATGAGCCCTGAACTCAATTTTGACTTATAGATTGTGTCGACTACGCACCGGGAAGACCGCTTCATCATTGGTCGTCACACACCACGTATATATGCCGCAAACGTAGCACGGAGATAGGAAAGGGTCAATAATTCCGACCCGTTCTGTACTCAACACAACCGAAATTTGTTTATATACAGAACAAATAAAATTCTATCTAACTAAGCTGGTCACGACGCTTGATCGCCTTCCTAGACGAGTACCAGACCCAACCAATACCAACAGTGAATGATAAAATCACCAGCGTGAACAGCGCTGTGCCCCATCCATTTCCAGTGCCATCTCGCCCACGTGATTCGACTTGAACCGACATTACAGTCGTGCCCGTTCCAAGTTCAGTCTCAACGCCTACTTCTAATGCCCAGAGTCCTGATGCTTCGAGATCAAGCTGCGATAAGTAGAAAACTGGGTCGAGAGGAGAGTTCAACACTAGTGTGTATTGTGCTTCTCCTTGCTCGGCTGGCGAACCGAGCAGAGTGACATTTGCATCGTCAATATCCTCGCCCGTTTCAGCGTCACGTATTCGTACTGCGAATCGAGATGTGCCTACGATCGGGGTGACCGGGCTCACTTGCAGTTGGATCAAATGAGCGCCAGCCTGCGACTCACCAAGTATGCGATATCCAGTGATCGGTTCTTCGTTTTGTTCTTGTGCATGTGCAACCACGGACAAAGTGTAAAAACTGATCGCAATAGTGAACATTACAGAGAAGTACGTTAGCAGTAGTCGAGTTGTAAATTTAATCGTATTCAAATCTGTTTGAACGCCCGCTGAAGTGTCGAATTGACGCTGAATGGTCGGATGCTGTGCACCGATTTTAGTTTTTGTGAATAAACTGCACCCAATTCTGCCGCAAGAATCGCGCAATAGCTTGGGAAGAACGAGGGATTTTTCTTAGCAAACTACGATCTTCCGATACGTATATGCGTAACGGACAAGTACTCGACGCCTAATCCGTCGAAAATAATCGGACTCGTTTCTAAAGATAGACTTTCAGAGGGCTTGAATGCAGATGTAATTATCGTCGAGACTGAAGATTATTGAGCGCCGTTGATAAATCCGGCATACCACAAGAGATTGTCGACCTAACCAAAGCAATTCTGTACGCCGGTATGGGGTAGAGCCCTACTCTTCCGTCTCTTCAGGGACTTCGACATTTCTGAATGAGAAGTAGATGGCGAAGTCGTATGCCAACTTCAGCCCACCTCCGATCAACCATGGTGAGACCGTGTACGCACCAGCCCACAAGAACCCAGTTAAGGTCGAACTTGGCATTCGACCCAATCCACGACCCAGATTCGCCGATCCAGCCATAACGGTGCGTTCTTCCGGTGGCACCAGAGCCATCATGTACGACTGACGCGTTGGAACGTCCATCTCATCGAAAATTCCTCGAAGCATCCAAATACCGGCGGCGATAGGGGCTCCGGGTGCGAACGCGAATGCTATCAGGCAAATATTCGATGCCACTTGTGTCCAGACGAACGTGTTGAGAAGGCCGATTCGCTTCGCCACCGACGGTGCAAGCCATATCGAAACGAGGTTTAGCCCCTGCGTGGCGATCATGATTGCAGCGATCGTGCCTTCGTTCATACCATATTTATCAACCATCCAAAGTGCGAAAAATGCGTCAAAAATCATTCCGCCAGCGAACGAATCAACACCAAACAGGCTGGATATTTTCAGGATCGGTTTTCTAGATGGCGTTTTGAACGGATTTACGAGTAGGTCACCTGCGCTTGCTTTCGATTCAATTGCGGACGACAGCCCCAAATAGACGACCGCACTAAGCAGATTGATACCTAGATAGATCGCCAGTAGAACTTTGTAGGCGTCGATCAGTTCCCATTCTCGGACGCCGATCAGGTAGGTCGCTATACCGACCAGTGCGCTTCCAAGTGCTCGACCACCAGCTGAAGAAACCGATAAGTTCGAAAATGCTCTGGTGCGGCTCCGGGAATTGGTGACTTCGGTTAGTGATGATTGCTCTAACTGAAGGCTTGGGCCCCAGTGCATGCCACTTCCGGCGTAAGAGCCAAAGAACGAAGCGAGTCCGATTAGCCAAACGTTCTCGGTGAAGAAAAGCATCACCATCGCCCCGGCGGTGACCAAAGCGATGATTACGAACCACGCACGTCGAGAAATTACGTTCGCACTAAACATCACGACTAACGACAGTGCGAACCCGCCAACCAGGCTAGATCCCAGCACGAGTCCGATCTGTGGAATGGACAACCCAATTTCGGCAAGATATATCGCCAGAATGACCGCAATCAGACCCCGGCCCATATCGCGCAAGCCTCGACCTACGTAGACAATCAGCGCGTCGAACGAAGGTCGACCTTGCGGACCGGATCCGACGTTTTCGGTTAAAATTGAGGTGTCTTGGGAAGTCATGATCACTCGGAAGTGTGGAGTGTAGACCTGTCCCAACCATGTTCGTTAAAGGTCTTACAAATTACGCACGCCGCTAAAAGAAGAGTACCCGTGGCACGAGTGACGTGGTTACTCAAATAATTCATTACATCTCGTGGTTTCACTTAGAACTTCTGCAATAACGATCTAAGAATATTTTTTGATTTCCTCTTCTTAAACCTAGATCTGAATTTAAGGGGATCTACCGACAGGAACTTCAGCCAATGCAAGTATCGCTTCGGCATCTTCAAGATCGAGAAGCTCGAATGTGATCTCTTCATCGATCACAGGTACCCAAGCTTCACCGGCGATCGAAACCTCGATGTTGTCGGTGGTTACGTAAACAGAAGCAGTAGAGCAGGGTAAGGGGCATAGGTAACCCGAACTTCAAGTGTGCCAGCATACGAATTTCGGCTGCAGCAGAAGAGAATAGTTTGACCGTCACTATTGGAATGCCTGCTGTAGTTGAGACAAGCAATGCGATCGGATCAGACGGCTCACCATCTCCACCACCGATACAACCTGTGACCGCCAGATCGACCAGACCCAGCAACATTAATCACCACTAAAAACTACTGCGTATCTGTAGAATCGCCGAAAACGATTAGCCTACTATCAGTTCTCATTAGGATTCACTCTAGATTTGGCCACTTCACAGCACTTCGAAACTGTTCTACAAAACGGCCGCGTTATCGACCCAACCAATAAAATCGATGGCAAGTTCGATGTTGGTATACGACACAGCAAGATCGCTTCGATAGCAGAATCGATCGCACCTGAAATGGCCGATGACATTATCGACGTTTCCGGCCAAATAGTTATTCCCGGTCACATCGACACACACGCCCACCTATCGAGTCCGTTCAACGGCAATGTCGACCGGGCTTATGGTCACGCAATGCTTGTCGAATCGGGAACGACTACAGCTCTCGACCTCGCTGGCGACCCTACTGCGATGGTCACCGGCATGATTCAGCGTGGCGCCGGACTAAACGTAGCATCGCTCATGGGATTAGTTCCGCACCAAACTGTTTCAGAAGACGACCCAAGACCAGCAGTACTCCGTGGAGCTATTGCCGATGTAAAGAAACGAGGCGGGTTCGGCGTAAAGATGCTTGGTGGATACCATCCGTTCACTCCCGAAGCTTCTAGTGATGTTGTAACGGCTGCGAACGAACAGATGGCATGGGTAGCATTTCACGTTGGCACAAAAGATTCCGGAAGCGATATGACCGGACTCCGTGAAGTGCCTGGAATTACCGGCAACGGCCGACTCCATGTCGCACATATCAACTCCTACACTCGTGGAATGATCGATCAGCCACACAAGGAAGTTCAAGAAGCTCTCCTGATGATCGAGAAGATGCGCTCGCAGTGGATTACCGAGGCGTACTTGGCGCAAGCCAATGGCACGAACGGACTCTGTGACGAGAACGGTGACGTGGTCTACAACGTGGCTCAGAACTGTCTAAAAGCTCGTGGGTACCCGACTACCGACGAGGGCGTTAAAGCGTCGCTAATGGACGGGTACGGTTCCGCGTTGGTAGAACGCGGTGGACGCGTAATTGCTGTCACCGGTAAAGAAGCAGTCGATATTTGGGAATACGCTTCTACTGATGCTTCCCTTAGCTATCCAGTGAACCCTCCGACCAGTGCATTTAGCCTCGCTACCGCCAAGTACGATGACGGTACGTTCAGAGTCGACGCAATTTCTACTGATGGCGGATCGCTCCCTCGCAACGTTGCTATCGAACGGACGATGGCCCTTGTCCAGTTCGGTGCCCTAACTATGGACGAGGCGGTAATCAAACTTAGTTACACGCCTTCACGTATGCTCGGGTTGCTCAACAAGGGTCATTTTACAGAGGGCGCAGATGCTGATGTGACGGTTGTAAACCCAGGTACTGGCAAGGCATCAATGTCGTTGGTAGCGGGCGAACTTATCATGTTGAATGGGCGAGCTATCGGCAAAGGCGGAACTTGGCTGGTGCTCGAAGAAGGTAAAGAAGCAGCGGCTGCTACCGGGTTGCCATATGAGGTAGTAAATCTAGAGAATAGCGGTCTATACGAGAACTGGAACTGATATGTAGTCAGTTAGACGTGAATAGAACAAATCCCTGGTTCGTAAAAGGATGACTCGAATATGGAACTAAAAGATCGCATAGGTTTCGACGCAGGCAAGACCCGATTGGAAGACGCAATCCAATGGGCGATCGATAACGAGTTTTTCTTCCTAGATTTCAACGCCGACGCAGGGCCGAATCACATGGATACGTGGACACCCCAGCGAAGCCGAACGATTCGTGACATGTGCGAATCCAACGGGATTTCCATCGGACTTCACACACTTTCAGCCGTGAACGTCGCTGAGTTCTCACCATACGTTTCTCGTGCCGTCGAGGAGTACATGCGAGCGAGTGTCGATATCTCGAACTCGATCGACTGCTCATGGACCGTCGTTCACGCTGGCTATCACTTCAGCGGAGATATTCCCGAACGAAAAAAGGCGTCACTCGATCGACTCAAACGAATCTGCAAGTACGGCGCCGACACTGGCCAGAAAATACTTCTCGAAAACCTGAACTTCGAACCCGATAAGTCTGAAGTTCACTACATGGCACATACGGTCGAAGAGATTCGTGAGTACTTCGATGAGATTCCGCCAGAAAACATGGGCTGGGCGTTCACTGCCAACCATTCACATCTCGTTCCAGATGGAATAGACGGCTTCTTAGACGCTTTCGGGATCGACCGAATCGGCGAAGTGCGATTGGCCGACAATCATGGCGACTACGAAGTTCATCTGATTCCTGGTGAGGGAACTCTGGATTTCTCCAACATGTTCAATCGACTCGAAAGTGCCGGATACAAAGGCCACTATTCGATGGCTTATGGCTCCGATCAAGAACGAATCGACTCACGAAATCATCTTGTCTCGCTGGCATAAGCCTCAACCAAAACAGCCAAATACCGAAAGTCTAATCCGTGTACAACGTCGAAGAAATCGATCCAAATGCGCTCTTCCCAAAGGGCGTGTCCCCTCACGGTCGCTCCACTCGTGCGCCTGCAACCGGAACGAAAGGCATGGTCGCCTCAGCACACCCGTACGCCTCTAGAGCAGGACTCGATGTACTTGTAGACGGCGGTAACGCATTCGACGCCGCTGTAGCCGTAGCTTCGACGCTTAACATTGCGGAGCCATACATGTCGGGAGTCGGCGGAATCGGCATCGCAATGGTTTATGTCGCCAAAGAAAAGCGCACTCGCATTCTCAATTTTTCGGGGCACGCTCCGAACGCTGCTCAGCCTGAGATGTACGATCATCTAAACGCTGAGACAGGCCCTATGGCCCCTCTCGTTCCCGGAAACGTTTCGGGTTGGATGACCATGCACGAAACGTACGGTTCACTGCCGCTTTCGAGGGTTATACGGGATGCAATTCAGTACGCCCAAGACGGAATCGCACTAACGCCGTTCAATGCAGCAATGATCGAAGAAAACCTCGTACGTATCGACCGATTTGATTCGTCTAAGAACGCTGTATTAGTTGAACGAAACGGACTCAGTGGCGGCTCGGTTTTCCGAATGCCGCAACTAGCTAAATCGCTCGCTGCAATCTCAGAAGGCGGACAAAAAGAGTTCTACGAAGGGGCACTTGGCGATCGAATTCAGGCAGGTCTAAAAGAAGCCGGAGGAATCATTAGTCGGGAAGAGCTAGCTGCCTACCGAGCGTACTGGCAAGAACCGCTTAGCACGAACTATCGAGGGCTAGAAGTCCGAGTAGCACCACCCAATTCATCAGGATTCCAAATTCTCGAGACGCTAAATATTCTTAGTAATTTCGACGAACTCCCATATGGATCGAGTGACACTCTGCACAAGTTGGTCGAGGCGGTATATATCGCCGCCGACGACCGAGCTAAGTACGCTGGCGATCCCGCTCACGTTGAAATTCCGCTCGATCGGTTGCTTTCGTCAGAGTACGCAGCCGACCGAGCTGCAGAAATAAGCATGCGCAAAACGGCTGGACCGCCCGCTGAACGCTGGGATCGATCTCGTGTCGATCACCCTCCTGTAGGAGTAAAAGCCGAGTACGCCAGCGGCCTGACGACTCATTTTGTTACCGCCGATTCTGAAGGCAACGTCGTGACAATCACCCAAACGCTTGGTGGAGCGTTCGGGTCGGCTGTTGTTGCTGGTGACACCGGCGTATTTATGAACAACATGTGCAAATGGTTCGACATAAACCCTGGAACCGACTCTCCAAACCTGATCGGTCCCGGCAAGGAACAAGATTTCTGCATAGCACCGGCACAGATTTACCAAGATGCCACTGATGGTTCTGGTGAAAAAGAGATCCGTCTCTCGATTTCTACTCCTGGTAGTTGGGGCATTCTGCACACAACGGCTCAGATGATGCACAACTACATCGACGGCAGGATGAACGTTCAAGAAGCGATCGAGGCACCTCGATTCAGGCACTACGACACCGGAATGCTTCTACTCGAGAATAGGTTCCCTGTTCGAATACGAGAAGACCTTGCTAGGCGTGGTCACCGGGTGCACGTTGCACCAGATTGGCACAACGCAGTCGGAGGGGGGCAAGGAATTCAATTCACCGAACATGGCTCAATACTTGGTGGAGCTGACCCAAGACGTGACGGTGTAGCGATGGGCTACTAATGGATTATGATTCTGTTCAGGCGGGAGTAACTCCGTGGAAGAGCATTTGCTTCCCAAGCAAAGGGTCGCGCGTTCGATCCTCGTCTTCCGCTCCACTTGAGAACAAACTTAGAAGCCCTTGCAGAAATGCAGG
>CAWVYJ010000027.1:0-24882 GCA_963934365.1 uncultured Dehalococcoidales bacterium
GTGAGAGCAGTCAACGATACGCGTGATAACGATACGATCGCTGCCATAGTGGGTGCCGCAGTTGGCGCACTACATGGAAAGTCCGCCCTACCTGATCGATGAGTGAATAATTTGACTGGGAGAACAAAAGCTTCAGATGACGGGAAGATATTCGAGTTACTAGAAAAATCTAGGAGAAAGTTTTGGCGTTAGCTACTAGTGTGTAGTTCCTGCGTACCAGCAGATAATCGCGCTGTGGGCGAGGTGTCTGGAAGCCTCATCCAAGAGGTAGCATTTACCGCTGAACTCGACCTGAGGTGTCACCGCCTGCGACTGCCATAACTTCCTTCACGCTAACGAGGTTGAAGTCGCCGTGAAAGGTGTGTGACATAGCCGACGAAGCAACTGCGAAATCGAGAACCTGCCGAGAGTCCCAATCGCTCTGGTTCAGACCGTAAATCATCGCTGCGCAGAACGAATCACCACCGCCAACACGGTCGACAATTCGTACCGGGTACTTGTTACCAACGAGAATTTCGTCGCCATCGTAGTAAATCGCACTCCAGCCATTATCGTCAGCAGAGAAGCTCTCTCGAAGCGTGATCGCAACCTTCTTGAAACCAAACTTGTCTACAAGTTCCTGAACGACAGGCCTATAAGCTTCAGGGTCGATCTCACCAACCGTCACATCGACACCCTCAGCTGCAACACCGAGACACTTCTCAGCGTCTTCTTCGTTGCCGATAGAAACATCAACATATTTCATCATCGGAATCATCGTTGCCTGTGCCTCTTTGGGAGTCCACAGATTCTTACGATAGTTCATGTCGGCCGAAACAGTGACTCCAAGCTCTTGGGCTGCCTTTGCGGCTTCTATACACACTTCACCAGCGTTCTTTGAGATTGCAGGTGTGATTCCTGTGAAGTGGAACCAATCCGCTCCATCGAACACTTTCGCCCAATCGACGTCACCGGGTTGAATTTCAGCAATTGAAGAAGCTGCCCGGTCGTAAACAACCTTCGATGCCCGCATTGCTGCGCCTGATTCAAGATAGTAAGTGCCTAGGCGCTGACCCTGTCTAAGAATTTCCGACGTATCGACACCAAACTGCCTGATGTAATTTATGCAAGCCTGTCCAATATCGTTATCCGGAATGGCAGTAACGAATATTGCGTCGACGCCGAACTGAGCGAGCGAAACTGCAACGTTACATTCGCCGCCGCCATAGGTAACTTCGAACTCGCGTGCCTGAGTGAATCGCTCTCGTCGCATTGTTGCGAGCCTGAGCATCACCTCACCAAAAGTTACTACCTTGACCATGGTATCTCCGATACTGTTTCTAACGTGAACTGTATGTTTTATAGATTGATATAAGTCAGCCCATGGGCAATTGAGGAGCAATCAACCCACACTTGAAAAGAGTGCTGTCAGGACCTGATGGATTTGATTAGTGCGACGGTGTCTCTGCTGCGCTGTTCGAGCTTGTCCCAAGCGCCTTCTTTCAAAATGTCGGCAGAAACTAGCTTAGATCCCATTCCAACAGCCACGACACCAGCCTCGAACCAAGGCCGAAGTGACTCTTCGGTGATATCGACTCCGCCGGTAGGCATTATCGATGACCACGGCATAGGTGCGAGAACGTCTTTGACGAATCCGGGACCACCAACCGCGCTACCAGGGAACGCTTTTACGATCTCACAACCGAGTTCTTCGGCAGCTGAAATCTCTGAAGCCGTGCCGCAACCAGGGACATAACCGACTTTTCTACGGTTGCAAACCTTGGCTACGTCGGGGTTGGTTACTGGCCCGACGATAAAGCTGGCACCTGAGCCTATGTACATCGAAGCAGTTCCAGCGTCGAGCACTGAACCAGCACCAAGAATAGCGTCGGGAAGTTCGGCTGCGCAGAATCGGTCGAGGGCAGTGAACACTTCCCATGCGTGATCCCCACGATTTGTGAACTCAAGAACCTTGATTCCGCCGTTTACACATGCCTTCGCAATGTTCTGAGCTGTTCCGATATCGCCGTTATAAAAAACGGGCACAACGCCTATTTCGTGAACTGCATTTAATGCTTGCAGCCGGGTGTGTCTGGCCAACTCGGATTCTCCTTAGTAATCTGTTTCGAAATTCATACGCAGTTTAGTTTATCGGTGTCACACGAAGTAGTAACCTATTTGGTCATATAAATATGCGTTGACGGCACAAGTACGATGACAAACCACACAATTTAATCCCACAGAAAGACTCCGAAAATGGACTCAAATCCAGTCATAGACAAGATGAAACGTGGTGAAGCTACAGTTGGCACATGGTCAACAACTGGCGACCCATCGGTTATCGAAGTTATGGCATACATGACTGATCTAGACTGGATCACTGTCGACTTCGAGCACAACGCAATCGACGTTTCCACCGCAGTTAACTGCCTGCGTGCAGCTCAAGGTAGTGGTAAACCGATGTTTGCTCGAGTTCCTTACGGAGAGAAAGTTTGGATCAAGCGAATTCTCGATATTGGGTTTATGGGAATCGTCGCTCCAGATGTCAAGAATGCTGAACAGGCTCGTGAAATTGTTCAGGCAGCAAAGTACGCCCCTGATGGAATTCGTGGCATCGGCAGTGCACGGGGTCAGATTGCATACGGGCCCAACTTCTTCAAGAAAGCAAACGAAATGACGCTCGTTGTGATCATGATCGAAGATCCTGTTGCGGTAGATCAAATCGACGAGATCATGGCAGTTCCGGGCGTGGACGTATGTTTCATCGGACCAAATGATCTCGCACAGAACATGGGTGTTCCGATTGGACTAGATAACAAGCATCCAGATCACATTGCGGCCGTTCAAAAGGTTGTCGATGCGGGTAAGCGCCACGGAGTGTTCACAGGCGCCCACACGGCCTCTGGCGAAGAGGCAGCTCGACGTATCAAGCAGGGTATGCAGTGGTTCCCGATCAGCTCCGACGCTGGAATGCTCAAAATGGGTGTCGAAGGTCAGCTCGCACAACGTGACGCTGCTCTAGCGGGCGAACTCGACGACGACGGCAAAGACGGTGGCACGTTCTACTAGTCACGAGCTGATTTTTTCTTCCGTTCACGGCCTAAATCAAGGGGGGAGCCGCCATTAGAATTCGTCAGATTACGGTCGAATTCATAGTTCCGCCGTACCTAAAGCAACCGTATGATCCAATATACGAAAATGGGTCCGTGAGCATCCCGCCGAATCCTCGGTCCAGGCATTGAGTTCGACAGAGATTACGTGAAGGCTAACTTGGTCTAATTCCATTTAACTAGCGAAATTTCTCCGCAATATTTTCAAAGGCGTCATCGTCGTTGGTGTGATCGTTATATAAATCTCACAGCTGTGTGTCGAGTACAAATTTATATTGGTCTTTTGAGTACATGAGTTCACGATGACGAGGCTATACCGAAGCATCATCATCAGGACTCATCCGACACGCGCTAGATATCTCAGAAAACGTGCATTAGAACTTATAGATTTTCGATTTCATGGAGCAGTTCGCCGGACGCTGGAATCGAGTCAGTATAAACGTTCGACCATCGGATCATGCCTTCGCCATCGATGATGAAAACCGATCGCTTCGCCTTACCAGTCGCCTCGTTAAAGACGTCGAACGCTTTGATCACTTCACCATGCGGCCAGAAATCGCTAGCAATTGGGAACGGCACTTGGCCAGCTTCGTCGCTGCCATCTTCTTTCATACTCTCAGCCCAAGCTTTTTGAACCGGAATAGGATCAGCGCTGATCTCGATGATCTCAGTGTTCAGAGCGACGAACTTGGCGTAGCTTGCGCGGAACCCGCGCACCTGGTTCAGTCAGCCACCGGTGAAGCTGGCGGGATGAAACCCAACAACCACTGTTTTGCCTCGAAGATCTGAGAGTTTTACCTCGCCTGAATGGCTATCCAATGTGAAATCTGGTGCCTGAGTTCCGGGTTGAAGTGCCATGTGTATTCCGTGCTCCGTGTGTGCCTAAATATACTTTGTTACGGCCATCTATCGCTAAATTATTCGTCTGACATAAAAATGTATAGCAACATTTAGGCAAATGAGATGATTAAGCGTAGCCAAGTCCCCAGTTCCATATGCGCATCGCATTTCCACCAAGATACTTATCTCGTTCTTCTAGGCTCAGCCAATCAAAGCCTTCTCGCACTAATTTCAGTTCGTCGGCCAATGAAAGCCAGCCGTGTTCGACGCGGTGATACCCCGGGTATCCAGTGCCCCACATCACTCGATCGGTTCCGAAGGCATCCATCGCCATTTTGATCACGTCGTGCATGTCTCTGAACGGATGCTGCTCGCTTTCGGAACGATTGTGAATATCGGATATTTTCATCAACGCGTTATCGTGCTTCGCCAAATCGAGCACCCGCTTGTAAACGTCCCAATCGGGAGCCATGTTAGGCTCGGGGTACATCATGTGATCGATTATCCAGGTGATTCCCGGGTACTTCGCTGCAACATAGTCGAGCTGATGCGCGTGCTCGGGTCGATTATGGATCTGGACGATGCCTCCGCGCTTCTCTATCGCCTTGAACATTACCTCGTTCTCGGGTCGCTTCAGAATGTCGACTTCCGAGTAGTACTGCGGGTGAAACCTAAATCCCTGCATCTGGCGTTCATCCATCCAGTAGGCAGCTTGTTCCGAGTTTTTGTCGTCCATCGGATCGACAAGCCCCATAGAAACAAATTTATGTGGGTACTTGATCGCTGAAGCCGCTACGTACTCGTTGTCCCAAGTTGAAAATGAAGTCTGAACAAGAACGGTTTTATCGACTCCGTTTGCGTTCATATCATCCAATTGGAGCTCGGCGTTGCCGTGAGCCTTAGGCTCAGATGTGAAATTGGGTGCGGTCGGACCAATAGAAGCAATCGGCGGCATCTCCCAAATATGAACGTGGGTATCGACTATCGTTTGACGTGGCATTCGGCGTAGCTACTCTCGTAAATTATCTAAAACTAGAATTCCGTGCAAGCCTACTGGCGCTATGACATAAGCAGTGGTGGTGATTTCGTCGGTGAACCAATATGAAGTGACTAAAACTTTTTAGAGCGATTGTTCTTATATGATTACAAACAATGAGAACAGAGGCATATTGGAAGCAGAAAACTACAAATCTGCTGTCCAGCGAAGTACTGGATTACGAGCTGCTGTGGCCTCATCGAGTCGGGTTACCGGGAGGTCGTGGGGTGCTTCGTGAACGAGTTCAGGTGCTGAATCTACCTCATCGTCGATCTGTCGCATGACCGCTATGAAGTGGTCAAGCGTTTCTTTAGATTCCGATTCTGTAGGCTCGACCATAAGCGCTTCGTCGACGATCATCGGGAAGTACATGGTTGGCGCGTGAATGCCGAAGTCCAACAAACGCTTGGCGATATCCAAACCAGAAACACCACTCTTCTTCTGGCGAGTCGCTGAAAGAACCGTTTCGTGCATGCAGTAACGATCGGCTGCGAGATCGTATTTGTCCCGCAATTTCGCCTGAATGTAGTTAGCACTAATGATCGCGTTTTCAGATACTGACTGTAGTCCTTCGAGTCCAAGCGCCTTGATGTAGGCGTAGGCACGGGCAGCAATTGAGAACGACCCGTGGAAGCCATTGATCGACCCTACCGACATTTCTGGAGTTGCCAGAACATAGCCAGTGTCGGTTTTCTCTGAGACAGGCTTCGGGAGAAATTTTGCCAGTTCGTCAGTGACCATCACAGGACCCGAACCAGGTCCGCCACCACCGTGGGGTGTCGAGAATGTTTTGTGCAGGTTTGAGTGGCAGATATCTACGCCAAGGTCGCCCAGTTTCACCAAACCAAGCAACGCGTTCAAGTTCGCACCATCGGCGTAAACGAGTCCGCCTACATCATGAATAATCTTGGTTAGTTCGAGAATGTTTGGCTCGAACAGTCCAAGCGTGCTCGGAATCGTGAGCATGAACACGGCTGTGTTCTCATTCGCCAATTCACGAAGATTTTCAACATCGACATTGCCCTGATCATCAGAGCGAACGGTAACCACCTCGAGTCCCGCCATCACAGCCGAAGCTGGGTTAGTGCCGTGTGCGGAGTCGGGAACGATTGCTACTGTGCGAGTCGAATCGTTTCGAGCGTTGTGATATGCCCGTGCAATCAAAAGCCCTGCGTATTCGCCCTGTGCGCCAGCGAGCGGTGCAAGCGAAACGCCGGGAAGTCCGGTTATCTCACCAAGATCGTCCTGAAGATTTTTTAGAAGCCTGATCGCACCTTGAACAGTTTCATCGGGTTGCAACGGATGAATATCCGCAAGTCCCGGCAGATTCGATAATTCGTCGTTGATCTTCGGGTTGTACTTCATCGTGCACGACCCAAGAGGGTAGAAATTCGTGTCGATAGAGAAGTTCAGCTGGCTCAGCACCGAGAAATATCGAATAACTTCGAGCTGTGAGATTTCTGGTAGCTCAACGTCATCGCGCAAAAACGATGAACTAGGAAGATCCTGCGCTGGTACATCGGATTCAGGAAGTGTGAACGCTTTACGCCCCGATACTGAACGATCCATCAGTAGCCGACGATCGATGTCTCCTGCGTTTGCTGAAATGGTCATGCTGAAGCCCCTATCTCGCTAAGAGCTTGAACAAATTTATCGATATCAGCCTTTAAACTCGTTTCGGTCACACATACAAGCATGCCTCTTTCCGAACGATCGGAAATATCTAGTCCACCGATTATCTTTTTATCCAATAGAGCAGCGTTGATATCTGAAGGAGAAGATGGACAGGTAACTACGAACTCATGGAAAAACGTGCTATTAGGTCCCAATGATTTGACTGAAAAACCATCGAGTCGATTGAGTTCTGATGCGGCGTAGTGGGCTTTTTGGTAGCAAAGACTTGCCAGTTCTTTTATGCCCTGCTTACCGAGTGTTGCTATGTAAGCAGTGACCATAAGACCTATCAACTGCGTACTTGTGCAAATATTCGAAGTAGCCCGTTCTCGTCTAATGTGCTGCTCACGAGTCTGAAGAGTGAGTGCGTATCCAATTCGACCCTTCGTATCGGTTGTTCGTCCGATAATTCGACCCGGCATCTGACGTATGTGTGCCTTCTTGCAGGCGAATAGCCCGACGTACGGACCTCCGAACGCCATTGGAACACCAAGTGGCTGACCTTCGGCTGTGACGATGTCTACGTCGAATTCACCGGGAGCCTTGAACATGCCGAGCGCCGTCGGGTTCACATGTACGACAGAAAGTGCACCGTTTGTGTGCGCAAGATTAGTGAGCCGTTCGACATCTTCGATTTCACCAAAGAAGTTCGGACTTTGAACACCGACACATGCAAGATCATCGGGAATTTCAGTCGCGTCTGCTGAAATTTCAACGATCTCTATGCCCTGGTACTTGGAGTACGCCAGAAGCGTGTCTGGCAATCGACGATCTGATGTCGAAAGTACTCCAATTTTCGTTCGTTTCGTAACCCGAGCTGCCATTAGACATGCTTCTGCGAATGCCGTTGGACCGTCGTACATCCCGGCGTTGGCAACTTCCATACCGGTTAGTTGGCAAATGATCGTCTGGAACTCGAATCCAACCTGCAATGTCCCTTGGGCCGCTTCAGGCTGGTACGGCGTGTAGGCAGTAACAAACTCTCCACGCTGGAGAATCGAACGTACGGTCGACGGAATGTAGTGACTGTACGATCCTGCACCCAAAAACGATATATACCCGCTCGATGACGAAGCGTTTTCAGCCGCAATCGCTCTGAATACGGTCGATAGTTCTTGTTCAGATAGGCCGGCATCAATAGCTAACTTTGGATGCCTGTGTTCAACAGGAATATCGCCAAGCAGACCATCAAGCGAGTCGACGCCGATTACATCGAGCATTTCTGCTCGCTCAGAATCGGTAGATGGAATGTACGGGTGGTTTGCCGAGGTGTTCACAGATGAATCCATTGAAGTCGTCGTTACTCCAACGTTGCCTGGTAAGTGGCGGAATCCATAAGTTCATCTAGCTGCGAAGCGTCGGCGACTTCTACTTTGATTAGCCACCCCGTTCCGTAAGGTTCTTCGTTCACTACTTCAGGCGAGCCAGCAGTGGCAGTGTTCACTTCAACGATCTTGCCGCCGACCGGCGAAAATAGGTCGCTCACCGCTTTTACAGATTCAATTTCTCCAAATTTAGCGAACTGACCCACGTCTGTACCGGCTTTGGGAAGATCGACGAACACGACATCTCCTAGTGATTCCTGTGCAAATACGGTTACGCCGATTTCAGCGATGTTGCCGTCCATGCGTACCCATTCGTGTTCTTTTGAGTATTTAAGATCGTCCGGATACATCTGCGTTCACATTCCTATCGTGTTGTGGTTGGCCATGTGTAGGCCAGTTTCGTTACCGAAAAACCAATCGGTCGAATAGTTCGCTAAATGCGTTTGTAAAAGGGCATATCAACGATTTCTGCTTCAACAGGCCGCCCTCGAACATCGATGATGATCTTGGTACCAGTCGCAGAGTACTTTTTATCAACGTATCCCATGCCAATACCACCGTCAACAGTAGGCGAATAGGTACCTGATGTCACCCTTCCGATTACGTTCGATTCGTCGTTGTGATCTAAGTTAGATTCATGGATATTCAGACCTGATCTTGGGATACCCCGACCAGTCATTTTTAGGCCAACCAATGCACGGTCGGTTTCTGTTTCTGAAATGCGCCTTAGAGCTCCGCCAGCAATTGAGTTCGGAGCCTCATAATAGGCAAATCTTCCGAATCCAGCTTCGAACGGATTAGTTTCGGTCGACAGATCGTTGCCGTGTAGCGGCAGACCGGCTTCCAAGCGAAGCACGTCACGCGCTCCAAGACCACTTTCGATCGCTCCGGATTCACGAAGCGTCTGCCATAATTTTTCGCCTTGGTCGGCAGACACGGTGATTTCGAAGCCGTCTTCGCCCGTATATCCGGTTCTTGCGAGAGTCGCCGGTATGCCAGCGACCGTCGCATTGCCAATTCGGAATCTCCGGATATTAGATGCCTCACCATTCGACAAAGAGTCGACGATTTCGACTGCCTTTGGACCTTGAATTGCGATCATCGCTGTTTCTTTGGTCACGACGTTCATGTTGAATCCAGTGGATTTGGCAACCAGCGGATTTATCCACTCCATGTCGATATCGGCATTTCCAGCATTTACCACCAACAGAAAACTTTGATCGCCGGTGCGGTAGACCATAGCGTCGTCGATGATGCCGCCGTCTTCGTTGCAAATGAAGTTGTACTTACCACGCCCAATCTTGAGCGCGCTAATATTTGCTGAGAGAAATGAACTCAAGAACAACTGAGCGCCTTCTCCTTTGAATTCGAGTCGACCCATATGCGAAACGTCGAATATTCCCGCCACATTACGCACTGCGTTAATTTCGGCGATGATGCCATCGGCGTACTGAACCGGCATGTCCCATCCGCCGAACGGAACCATCTTGGCGTTCGATTCGACGTGTGTCGAGTGAAGGACAGTTTTCTTAAGAATTTGGTCTTGTGATTTGTCGCTCAACATTAACTCCGGTAGCTCGATCATTAGATCAACTCAGACCACTAATTTCACCGTACAAACCTGTCCAAGCTCACTCTGATTTGCCGGCGTATCAAATCTTAACCTGAATCGACCGATAGTGGATGGCCTCAGGTGCAACAAACATCTATGGCTCGTCGCTGAACAGTTGTTCCCACGTTGGCATTTCGCTCGTCTGTGGTTGACGGGGCAATGCCAACGGATTGCTTGCCCGAAGTAGTCTCGCGTGATCTGCTGACGAATTGTTCAGCATTGGAGCGTTGTGACTGCCAGAGAGCGGCAAACCACCAACGACTCCCGTTAGTGACCGTAAACGCTCCCTCTCGCCCTCATCAGCACGAGAATGAACCGCAACCCTGAAACGACCAAGCCCTTCAGGATCGATCAACGATCCAATCCCTGCGATATCTTCTTGCGCCTCGGTTCTGGATATTTTGCCCATCATAGCTCGTTCGTTCACTTCACTGAGAAATACATCGATACCCAAGTTCGATAAAAACTCTTGCTGCGAAAGTTTTCCGATCCGTTCTATTCCCATAACCATCAGCATATGATCGACAGTAGTGAAATCGACATGAGCAGTTATGTCTTGTTTGCCAATGCGGCTTAAAAGATTTTGACTAAGAGTGTGCTGGTAGTAACAACGGAGCGATCCGTCGACGCGGGTTGGCTTGTACAACTCAGGACGGTCGTAACCGTAGTCGATAGTCATGACGTATCCACATTCGAGAGTAGCGGCAACCGAATCCGCCCAATAACCGAGGCGCAAATTCACTTCGCCTCGATAGAACTCTGGTAGCGAGCCTAAAAACGGCTCCACACGCCCGGTGATTTCAGGATCACTCACTTCACCGAGCGATTCCACGAACTGCCCATCTTGATAGTCGACGTATATTTCTCTAACTTCGCCATCCTGAACAACGAATCGATTCACTGCTTGTGCATCGAGTAGCTCATTAGAAATAACGCATCCAGTAATTCCAACTGGTAACGCTGAGTTATCACTAACAGATTCAGTTCCATACGGAGGTGCTATATCGGTCGCAACATACGACATCACTCTGGCAAATTCAGGAAGTTCACGTTGAACGTATTCCGTTATATCTGATCGAAGTACGCCATCTCCGGCCCCCATTTCGACCACAGTGAATTCGTCAGATGTGCCCATATTTCGCCACATCTCTTCTAACTGAAGTCCCAGAAGCGCGCCAAACGCAGGATGACTCGAAGGGCTGGTGAAGTAGTCGCCGTCGGTACCTACTGGCGTTGAGCCGGGATGTCGTCGTCTACGCGGGTAGTAGCCGTTTTGCTCGTCGTAGAGAGCCGCGTCCATGAACGCCTCGAACGTGATAGGCCCGTACTGAGCGATATGATCGATCAGCCGGTGTTCAAGATCGTTGTTGTCGTTCAGCGCTGTCATGGATTTTTAGGATAAAAAAACAGAATACCAAAGCATCCCGAGATTCTATATGTGAGAGAGAACGAACAGACTCCCCTGCCCCCCTTTTTTCGGAAAGGGGTTAGGAAATGAGTAGATTAAAGCTCGGAGCAGAGTAACAAGGTCACAAGCGGAACTAAAAGAGTCATTCCTCCCAGAACCGGAGGGAAGCTACACTGCGGATCCGAGTCATACGATGGCACCCGTAGCCAACGCAAACGCCTATCGATCTGCTATAGGAACGTACTTGCGGTCGTGTTCGCCTGTGTACTGAAGCAGAGGTCGAATCAGAATGTTGTGTCGGAACTGCTCAACAACCTGAATCGTCCATCCAGGAATTCGACCAACCGCGAAGATCGGTACGAACAGATCCTGAGGAAAACCGTTCAGGTAGTAGATAACACCAGCGAAGAAGTCGACGTTCACGTGGATTCCACGGCGAGCGTAAGGCTGCATTGCCTCGACTACTGCTTCGAGAATTTGGTACCACTCTGGCTGCCCCATCTCTTCACTAAGCTTCTTTACTCCAGCTCGTAAGTGACCAGCTCGTGGGTCTTCTGCCTTGTAGACACGGTGGCCGAATCCCATGACTCGTTCACGGTTCGAAAGTAGGTTTTTTACATATTCGGCAGCATTTTCTGGCTTACCGATTTCTTTTGCCATCTGCATGACATTCTCAGCAGCTCCACCGTGTGAAGGACCTGAGAGAGCAGCGATTCCTGCGGTTACCGCACCGTGAATGTCGGCGGCTGTACCTGCGACAACGCGGGCAGTGAAAGCTGAAGCGTTTGAACCGTGGTCTGCATGAAGAACAAAGTCTTTGTCCATTAACTTAGCCGTATCGTCACTCGGCTCGTCGCCGTTGAGCATGTAAAGAAAGTTTCCGGCATGATTCAGAGTCGCACTTGGCTTGATCGGGTCTTTACCCTGGCGAATATTGTGGTGAGCCATAACGATCGAAGGAACCTGCGAAGTAAGGCGATTACCTTTTCGGATCGTTGCTTCCGGAGAGTTGTCGTTACGATCTTCGTCGAACGAAGCCAGTGCAGATACGGCAGTTCGAAGCGCATCCATTGGGTGCGAGTCTTTTACCAGTTCGACAACGTCGAAAATCTGCTCAGGAAGCTCTCGGGCATCCTTAAGCTCTGCGTCGAAGTCATTGAGTTCAGACTGGGTCGGAAGCTTACCGTGAATAAGCAGGTATCCCGTTTCTTCAAACGTCGATTGCTCGGCGAGCTGATTGATGTTGTAACCCCGGTATTCGAGAACACCCTCTTTTCCATCTATGAATGTAGTGTCACTCCTGTCGAAGTAAACGCCCGTTAGTCCTCGATGTATCGTGATGTCGTCAGATGTCATTTGGGGTTACTGATCCATAGTGACATCCGCGAGGAAGCCACGCTCTGAAAATATTTACTCTAGAAACAACGCCAGGTGCACGATATAAACTGCACCATTTCAGATGGAGCACTGAACGCGTAACAAGCGATTCGAGGCTACACAACAACTAATAAGCAGTCAAATTGACGACCTATTAGATTTCATATGTTTTTTCTGGTGATTTTACGTAGGCGAATCGCTCAGTTATGAACGTTCTTCGATTTGCTTGAGGAATTTGTCGACGACTTCATCAACTGTCATCGGTTCGAGATTCTCGCCGGTACGTGTTCTCACTGCGACAGTTCCTGCTTCAATTTCTTGATCGCCAGCCACGAGCATGTATGGCACTTTTTGTAGCTGTGCCTGCCTGATTTTCGAGTTCATTCGATCGTTAGAGTCATCAACGCTCACTCGAATTCCAGCTGCCTTCAGCTTTGCACCAACTTCGTTACAGAAGTCGATGTGGCGATCGGCAATCGGAACTACTACAGCCTGCACCGGAGCCATCCAAAGCGGGAATGCTCCCGAGAGGTGCTCGATGAGCACACCCAAGAATCGTTCGAGCGAACCGTACATAGCTCGATGAATAACTACCGGGCGCTGACGCGTTCCATCTTCAGCCGCGTATTCCATGTCGAATCGCTCAGGCAGTGAAAAGTCTAGCTGAACCGTTCCAAGCTGCCAGTCTCGACCAATAGCGTCGGGAACGAATATGTCTATCTTGGGCCCGTAAAAAGCGCCTTCTCCGGCTTCTGACGTGTAATCAACGCCTGAAGTATCCAACAATTCAGTCAGAGCCGTTTCCGCTTTGTCCCACATTTCATCAGTGCCGACACGTTTTTCAGGTCGCAACGAAAGTTCGAGTCGGTAGCTATCGAATCCGAGTGTGTCGTACGCCTCACTCAGCATTTTCAGGAACGAGTTGATCTCGTCACTGATTTGATCGAGAGTGCAGAAGATATGCGCATCATCCTGAACGAAAGAACGTACGCGAGTCAGTCCGTGCGTTACACCTGAACGCTCGTTGCGGTGAAGACGGCCAAAGTCGGCCAATCGCATCGGGAGCTCACGATAGCTGTGTGAATCAGCGAGGTACAGCATGGCCGCGGCAGGACAGTTCATTGGCTTTACGCCAAACTCCCGCTCGTCGACATCGACGAAGTACATATTCTCCGAGTACGCCTCTAGGTGACCCGAAATCTTCCACAGCTCAGTGTTGAATATCTGCGGAGTCATCACTTCATGGTAACCGTACTTCACGTAAAGCTCTTTTACGTAATCAATCAGGCTATTCATAACCTGAGCACCTTTAGGCAGGAAAAACGGGCTAGCCGGAGCGATTGGATCAAAGAAGAACAGCCCTAGCGCTCGACCCAGCTTGCGGTGGTCGCGCTTTTCAGCTTCTTCGACTCGCTTAAGATAGTCCTTCTGGGCGTCGCGAGACTCCCATGCAGTACCGTATATGCGCTGCAACATTGTGTTGTTTTCGTTACCCCGCCAGTATGCCCCGGCAGTCGAAAGCAGCTTGTACGCCTTGATGTCTCCAGTGCGAGCCATATGACCACCACGGCAGAGATCTTCAAACGCTCCATCGGAGTGGCTACAGAACGTGACTCGCTCGTCGGCTGGGATTCCCTGAAGGATCTCTACTTTATATTCGTTGTCCTTGACCAGTTCAAGCGCTTCGTCGCGGGTGGTTTCACGTTCAACAAACTCTGTGTTAGATCTGATCGAATTGCGCATTTCGAGTTCAATCTTTTTTAGATCGTCAGGAGTGAACGGTTCTGGAACTGCGAAGTCGTAATAGAACCCATCTTCAATCGGAGGGCCAATCGTTAGTTGAGCTTCTGGGAACAGCTTGGTTACTGCTTCAGCCAGTACGTGGGCCGCCGAGTGACGCAGTCGATCTCGGTGATCTTGCTTTTCAGCCTGTGATAGGTCTTTGAATTTAATTCTGTCTGCCATGGTAATAGGCTCCAAAAATTCGAAACGCTAGCCAGAAGTTACCTGGTGTTTCGATGTGCAATTCGTGTCACCCGAACAATCGTCTATAGTCACGATTAAGTAAGTGAGTTACGTAGGAGTGGGGGCACGGCGCCGAGCCTTAAATAGCGTTATGGCGGCGTGCCTAAGTAGTGGCCGTGATGCACCCATACGATGGGCTGCACTCCGTTGGGACGCGACCAAACTGCATGGTGTGCTCGGTTGAAGCTAGTACTGCCATTAGTTGTATGTGCGACTTATTGCTCATGAAAGATGTTCTATCCACAAGAAGTAGATTGTGTGGTGGGCGGTACAGGATTTGAACCTGTGACCTCGTCGATGTCAACGACGCGCTCTAGCCAACTGAGCTAACCGCCCCCAAAAGGATTTATCGACTTTTGATCGAACCGTAATTTTATATGAAAACTATCCCAATGACGCTATACCTAATTGCACGCATTTAAGAAGAGGTTGGCTAGTTAGTATTGAGTAGGAGTGCTCCCTCAAGTAAATCGGCGATAGCTTCATTGGATCTGTTGACCACGACATCAGCAAATCATATTGAGGCAAACAAAACCAAAAACATGTAGCCCCGGCTTTTTAGCCGGGGCTACAAAATTATTCGTTCGATACAAACTACTCTGTCGAGCTGTCACCGTCGCTAGCGTCACCGTCGTCCACAAACTGTGGTGCAGACTCAACGCTCTCTTCAGCCGTCGATGTGGATGCACGAAGAGCTTCAGCTGCTCGTGCTGCGTCATCGTCACCTGAGTCAGACGAATCGCTTCCAGCGTTAGCAGCATCGGTCAAAGCCGTTACTGCTGCGAGAAGACCACGGTCATCGTTAGGAGAGTCTGAGGAAGAAACCGCTGCCGCAGCAGCAGCTACGTCGGCACCAGTAGGGGCATTTGTCTCGGCACCAACGCCGACCAACTCACCACCACCTATAGCTGCGAGAGCTTCTTCAAACGTCGCAGGAGCCTGAGTGAATCCGGTGAGTTTACCAGCTTCACGTTCGCCTTCCTTGACGCCGAGTCGCTCTCGACCTTCTGCTGTCAGATCCAGTCGAGCCGGAATCAAACGTCCTATGATCACGTTTTCCTTCAAACCGTTCAGGCGATCGACAGATCCGTTTACAGCGGCCTCTGTCAGCACTCGAGCGGTTTCCTGGAATGATGCTGCCGCCAGGAAACTCTGTGTATTGAGGGAAGCCCTCGTTACACCTAGAAGAACAGGGCTTGCTGTTGCTGGTTCGCCGCCTTCAGACAGCATCTTGTTGTTAGCGAATTCGTAATCGTGTCGGTCAACCAACTCACCCGGCAGCAAATCGCTATCGCCTGGGTTATCGACTCTAACTTTACGCATCATCTGTCGAACGATCACTTCGATGTGCTTGTCGTGCAATTGCACACCCTGAGATCGGTAAACAGCCTGAACTTCATCAACCAAATAACGATGTACAGCAGCTTGACCTTCAATTCGCAGAATGTCCTGCGGGTTCTTAGGTCCGTCTGTAATCGGTGTACCCGGCTGAATAATTTCGCCATCTACAACTGAAATTTCCGACGCAGCTGGAATAACGTATTCACGTTCGTCAGTTTCGTTCCAAGTGATTCGAACAGCTATCTTAGTCACTTGAACAGTACCGGCAACTGGGGCAAAAATCTCTTGATCGAGTTCATCACCTTCGCCAGCCTTCACAGCTGCTGCCATAGCTGTTTTCTTCACAGAAAGAACTGCTTCCCCAGCGTCGACCCAGTCACCCGTTTTAACGGTCTGACGGTGAGTATCAGGAATGTCCAATTCTTCTGAGAATGCCTCAGTAGAAATAACCCTGACTACACGACCTTCTGGCAGCTGAGCAAGTTCAATCTTACCGCCAATTTCCGAAAGAATAGCCATACCCTTTGGTTGTCGTGCTTCGAACAATTCAACAACACGAGGTAGACCGGATGTAATGTCCTTTCCGGCGATACCACCAGTGTGGAACGTTCTCATAGTGAGCTGTGTTCCAGGCTCACCAATAGACTGAGCAGCGATAATCCCAACGGCCTCACCCATTAAGGCAGGCACACCGGTAGCAAGTGATGCTCCGTAGCACTTCTGAGAAATCCCACGCTGAGTCGTACTAGAAAGCGGTGAGAATACCCACGCTTCTTGCACGTTCGCCGCAGTAATTGCTTCTGCAATTGGTCGAGTAATGAGGTCATCACGATCGGCAATAACTTCGCCCGTCTCAGGGTTAACAATTGGCTCAGACAAGTACCGAGTCACAATTCGGTCAGCAAGCGGAGCCTGTATACCCGTTGGGTCATGGATAATCCTAATGCCCTGCGCCCCTGCGTCGTTGTCAGTCGTGATAATCACGTCCTGGGCAACGTCAGCAAGTCGTCGAGTTAGGTAGCCCGAGTCGGCAGTACGCAGAGCGGTATCAGCAAGACCTTTTCGAGCTCCGTGAGTCGAAATAAAGTACTCAAGAACCGATAGACCCTCAGCAAAGCTGGAGCGAATCGGCATCTCAATAATCCTACCCTTAGGGTCTGACATCAGCCCTCTCATGCCAGCCATCTGTTTGATCTGAGCGATGTTACCTTTCGCTCCAGAGTTGGCCATTGTGAAGATACCGCCGTAGTTAGGCAGAGTGTCTTCCACTGCTTTTGTCATCTTGTCCGAAACATCAGTCCAGATTTCTACAGATGCACGGTATCGTTCTGGCTCAGTAATCAGACCTTCGAGGTACTGATCCTCAAGCTTGGATATTTTCGTGTCAGCAGCAGAAAGCAGAGACTGCTTCTGCGGCGGAACAACAATGTCCTTCATGGCAATTGTCGTACCAGACTGTGTAGCGAACTTGAATCCAAGCTCCTTAATCTGGTCGAGCATCTTCGCTGTCTCTTGGTTTCCGTGCTCATTCACAACTTCAGATACGAGTGCTTCGATAGCACTACGATCGAAGAGAATGTTGCGGAAATCCATAACTTCAGGAAGCGCACGGTTGAATATGATTCGACCAACAGTCGTCTCAATCCACTTGCCGTTGTCATCCCTAACGTTGATCACCTCACGAAGCTTCAAACGCTCGATATCGAATGCAAATCTAGCGTCTTCAAAGTTTGCAAAAGTCTTGTACTTAGCTTTGCCTTCTTCATCGTGTTCAACAGAAGTTATTCCTTCGCTGTCGACACCGGTCAAGTAGTACATACCAAGAACCATGTCTAAAGTCGGTGAAACGATCGGGAAGCCCGAGCTTGGTGCAAGCATGTTATTCGTCGAAAGCATGAGGCGATTTGCTTCGTTTACCGCTTCACGTGAAAGCGGAACGTGCACAGCCATCTGGTCACCATCGAAGTCAGCGTTGAATGCTGTGCATACGAGTGGGTGAATCTGAATCGCAGATCCATCAACTAGCACTGGCTGGAAAGCCTGAATACCGAGTCGGTGAAGCGTAGGGGCACGGTTGAGCATAACCGGGTGGTTCTGAATAACTTCTTCGAGAAGATCCCAAATTTCAGGTCGAGCTCGCTCTGTCATTCGCTTAGCGCTCTTGATGTTGTGGGCGTAGCCTTTCACAACAAGTGCATTCATAACGAACGGCTTGAACAGTTCAAGTGCCATCTTCTTAGGAAGACCACACTCGTACATTTTGAGCTGAGGACCGGAGATGATGACTGATCGTCCACTGTAGTCAACTCGTTTACCAAGAAGGTTCTGGCGGAATCGACCCTGTTTACCACGTAGCAAGTCGGTTAGGGACTTTAGTTTGTGATTGTGGCTGCCCTGAATAGCACGACCACGTCGACCGTTGTCGATAAGCGCGTCAACGGCTTCCTGAAGCATTCGCTTTTCGTTACGAATGATGATGTCTGGTGCCTGTAGATCGATTAGGTGCTTCAACCGGTTGTTTCGGTTGATAACTCGTCGATATAAGTCGTTCAGGTCACTGGTAGCAAATCGACCGCCATCTAACTGAACCATAGGGTGTAGTTCTGGAGGGAGTACCGGCAGAACAGTAAGAACCATCCACTCAGGTTTGTTCCCGCTCTTACGGAAGGATTCGATGACACGGAGTCGTTTGATAGCCTTCTTACGGCGTTGGCCAGAGGTGTTGCGAACCTGATCTTGAAGATCGGCTCGAACAGCGTCCAGGTCTGTGTTCTGAAGAATCTCTAGAACAGACTCAGCACCCATAGAAGCCTTGAATACCTGGCCGAACTTATCGCGAAGCTCACGGAAGCGGGCTTCGGTTAGCAGGTCCATTACTCGAATGGATTCGAGATCATCGATCTTGTCTTGTACGTCGGCCTCGACCATCGCCTTCTGCTCGTCGGTGATTTCAGACAGCTTGGTAGATGCAGCCTCACCAGTGAAGCTAGCAACTTCGGATTTATGAGTTGCTAACCGTTCAGCAGCTTCTTTTTCAGCCCTAGTAATCTGCGCCTTAGTAGGCTTCTTCTTAGGCTTGTCAGCATTCGAGAACTCTTCAGCAATACGCTCGCTTTCAACGCGTCGCTCGAACAGTACCTGCATGGTCGAAGCGAGAGTTGACTCTACTTCGCTACCAGCAAGATTTTCCTTCAGATCCTCACCAAGACGGTTGACCTCTGCATCACGGTAGGCTTCCAACTGCTCAATGGCATTCAGGCGAGCGGTGTTGTCGACCGAAGTGACAACGTACTGCGCGAAGTATAGAACCCGTTCAAGGTTTCGAGGGGAAAGGTCAAGTAGAAGACCTAGTCGCGAAGGCGTGCCCTTCGAGAACCAAATGTGAGCTACAGGGGCTGAAAGTTTCACGTGACCCATGCGTTCACGACGAACCTTGGAACGTGCAACTTCCACACCACAACGGTCGCAAATTACGCCTTTGTAGCGGATTTTCTTATACTTACCGCAGTAGCACTCCCAGTCCTTAGTAGGACCAAAAATTCGCTCACAGAACAGGCCGTCTTTTTCCGGCCGCAGTGTGCGGTAGTTAATCGTCTCTGGTTTGGTCACTTCTCCGTATGACCAAGCTCGAATCTGCTCTGGCGATGCCAGAGAGATTCTGATTGCGTTGAAATCGGCGCCGGACTGTGTCATATGTGGCCGTTTCCTTCACCTTCTCGAGGTTTCCCTCGTGGGCGGCTAACCCTTGTAGTGAAGCTGACTAGCGAAGCCAGCAAATTGAAGTATCCCAATGAGCCTCATCTGAAGCTCATCGGGACGTAATTAGTTTTGTTAGTTCTCTTCGTCTTCGACACCCGGAATAGCATCCGCAGTATCTTCCGACTCTTCAGAAGCTAGAGTTTGAAGCGAGTTTTCAATCGGTCCCTCAGACTCTTCGTCGTCAGACTGGTCATCATCATCAGACGAATCTTCGGCGTCCGAAGCTTCTTCATCTGAATCGTCATCATCGACAGAAACATCAATCGGTTCGTCACCGACCGATAATTCTTCGATGTCTAGAGCATCAAACGGTTCATCGTTTAGATCATTCCAATCCAACGGTGCACCGAGCGTTGCTGCCATTTCCTGAGCCTGAGTCTGAGCCTGATTGAATCGTTCGATATTTTCGTTAAGAAGTTCGACCGATAGCCCAAGTCCCTGAAGCTCCTTCAGCAGAACATGGAATGACTCAGGAACACCCGGCTGAATGACATCTTCACCCTTCACGATCGCTTCGTAGGTTTTCACACGTCCGATCACATCATCAGATTTGATCGTCAGCATCTCTTGCAGTGTGAAAGCTGCCGAGTACGCCTCGAGTGCCCAAACTTCCATTTCACCAAATCTCTGTCCACCGAACTGAGCTTTACCACCGAGCGGCTGCTGGGTGATTAGCGAGTAAGGTCCGGTTGAACGAGCATGAATCTTGTCTTGAACAAGGTGAATAAGCTTCAGCATGTAAACATTACCGACAGTAATAGGTGCGTCATACGGCAGGCCAGTTCGACCGTCCATCAGTATCTGTTTACCGAAGATAGGAGCTGACAGGTTTCGCTCTCGCGATACCGTCAACGACTCCTGCATGAGCTCCGAAGGCTTCATATCAGTAGTATCTACACCAGCAGTTTCTTTAAGCCAGATTCGCAGACAGGCTTCACGAGCCACTCCTCTGTTCGATTGTGCGTCACTCCAAAGTCGATCGCGGTCGAAACCGCGATCTTCTAAGTACACATCTACCTTGGGCCAATCGATGCCATCTTTATCCAAATCACGGTGATCCTTGGCGTGTGATTCTCTAACGAACCATGCACGTGCAAGCTGGTCTTCGATAACGCTTTCCTGCGCACCATCGAATACCGGCGTTCGGGCGTGGAAGCCCAACGTGTTTGCTGCCCAACCCAGATGAGTTTCGAGCAGTTGTCCTAAGTTCATACGAGAAGGAACACCGATTGGGTTCAGCATGATGTCGAGCGGCGTACCGTCTGGCAGGAATGGCATATCTTCCCTTGGAAGTACCTTTGAAACAACACCCTTGTTACCGTGCCGACCAGCCATCTTATCGCCCTGGTTGATCTTTCGTGTGTGGGCAACCCAGACACGAACGGTCTTGGTAACACCAGGCTGCATATCGTCGCCATTTTCCTTGGTGAGGATACGTACGTCGATAACCTTGCCGTGCTGACCGTGTGGAACTCGAAGGCTCGTATCTTTTACGTCACGTGCCTTTTCACCGAAGATAGCCCGCAAGAGCTTCTCTTCAGCAGTAAGTTCGGTTTCACCCTTAGGAGTGATTTTTCCTACTAGAATATCGCCCGGTGTTACCCAAGCTCCAATTCGAATAATTCCTTCTTCGTTTAGGTCACGAAGACTCTCTTCACCGACGTTAGGAATGTCACGGGTAATTTCTTCAGGTCCAAGCTTCGTCTCTCGAGCTTCAACCTCGTGTTTGTCGATATGAATCGACGTGTATCTATCATCCTTTACAAGGTCTTCATTAAGGATGATTGCGTCTTCATAGTTATAACCATCGAAGGTCATGAAACCAACGAGTAGGTTCTGGCCCAGTGCAAGTTCACCATTATCCGTCGATGAGCTGTCAGCAAGTGGCGAACCAGGAATTACCTTGTCGCCCTTGTGGACGATAGGGTGCTGGTTGATCGAAGTTCCCTGGTTCGATCGAACGAACTTAGTAAGCGGGTACTCGGTCGTCTCACCATCTTCACTGAGAACGTTTACGTAATCGCTCGTAGATTCCGAAACGACGCCGTCGGTTTCCGACATCACTACCTGACCGGAGTCGGTGGCAATTCGCCATTCCATACCAGTTCCAACCAGCGGAGCCTGTGGCTTGATTAGCGGAACGGCCTGACGTTGCATGTTCGATCCCATAAGAGCTCGGTTAGCGTCATCATGCTCTAGGAATGGAATCAACGATGTCGAGATACTAACGATCTGCATCGGTGAAACGTCGAGGTAGTTGACTTCGTCGGGGTGAACATATGTGTACGCCTCACTACCGCCCTGCCGAACCTCAATAAGATCCGACGTGAGCTGCCCCTTCGCGTCCATAGGTGTAGTCGCCTGCCCAATGGTATTAGATTCTTCGTCATCAGCCGAAAGGTAATCGCGGTCACCTTCAACAGTCGTCACGTACGCCTGAACTACAACATTGCGAGGAGCGAGGGCATTGACGACTTCGGACATTGGAATTGTGATTGGCTTGCCAGCTTCAGTAATTATCTTGCCAGAATCATCAACGATATCTTCCATCGTAGTTCGACCCTGAATATCAGGATTATCGCTCGACATTGATCGAAGAATCTTACGGTACGGAGTCTCAATGAATCCGTAGTCATTTAGTCGCGCATAAGTTGAAAGAGAACCTAGCAGCCCAATGTTAGGGCCTTCAGGGGTTTCAATTGGGCAGATTCGACCGTAGTGAGATGCATGTACGTCACGTACATCAAATCCAGCGCGCTCTCTTGAAAGTCCACCAGGTCCAAGTGCCGACAAACGGCGCTTGTGAGTCAACTCGGCAAGCGGATTGGTCTGGTCCATGAACTGAGAAAGCTGAGATCCACCAAAGAATTCACGCACTGCCGCAACAACTGGCCTGATGTTTATCAGCGCAGCAGGAGTTGTAGTCGATGGATCCATCTGAGTAGTCATACGTTCTTTTACAACGCGTTCCATTCGCAGAAGTCCAACACGAAGTTGGTTCTGAATCAGTTCGCCAACGGCTCGCACTCGGCGGTTACCAAGGTGGTCAATGTCGTCGTTCGAAGCTCGACCGTTGTTGATATTGATCATCCGTCGAACCAGTTCGACGATGTCGTTCTTCGTAAGAGTTCGCGTTGTTTCATCAAGACTCAACCGGCGGTTTAGCTTGTATCGACCTACACGACCGAGGTCGTATTTACGATCATTAAAGAACAAGTTGTCGATGAGCTCTCGTGCATTGTCGACACTAGGCGGCTCGCCAGGGCGTAGCCGGCGGTAGAACTCCAGAAGGGCCTCTTCTTCGGTAGTTGCAGCGGTATCCTTAGCTAGGGTCGCTTTCATGTAGTCGTGAACGTCATCGTCATCGACGTCGGACACAAGACCAAGGATTTCCTCGTCCGTTTCCCAACCGAGTGCTCGTAGGAGCGTCGAAATTGGGGCCTTACGCTTTCGGTCGACTTTCACCGACAGCAAGTCTTTGTTGCTGGTCTCGAGTTCAACCCAAGCTCCTCTGTAAGGAATGAGCTTGGCACTGCAAAGCTTACGCCCCGTTGCAGGGTCGGTCTTGGTTGTGAAATACGCACCCGGCGATCGCACTAGCTGCGATACAACAACACGTTCAGCACCGTTGATAACGAATGTGCCGTTGCCAGTCATCATAGGGATATCACCAAAGAACAATGTCTGCTCTTTGACTTCACCCGTTTCCTTGATCACAAGCTGAACAGTGATGTACAGCGGTGCAGAGTAGGTGATTTCACGCTTTCTACACTCGCGCTCAGTGTTCTTAGGCTTGCGAACTTCGTGACTCAGAAATCTGAGATCGAAGCGCCCACCAGAGAAATCTTCTACAGGAGAAATTTCTTCGAGAAGATCTTTCAGCCCGTCGTTCTTAAGCCAATCAAAAGAATTGACTTGAACCTGAACCAGACTCGGAACGTCAACATTGTTTGCAATGCTGTTGAAGCCTTTGTAACCAGGTTGCTCTGATGGAGCCAACCGACGATCAGCGATGACCATGCACACACTCCCAAAATTAAGGGTGATGAAGGGTGGATTACACGCGTGTGAGTGAATATCTCAGAACGCGAATACACCGAAAATACGCGCGGACTATCGCACGCGGTTACTCGGTGTTTTGGGGGGATTTGAAAAATATGAACCAGGACGAGTCGAAAAGAGATGGACATTTCTCTGACAGCCTCTAACTTTAGCCGTACACCATTCCAACTGTCAACGCAAATATTGAGAGGCATTATCGATTCACAGCACTCAATTTGACACTTTTCGGCGACAAGTACCAAATATTTACTCTATCCGCAGTTCGCTATTTATTAATCTGAATGAGGCGACAATAGTAGAATTACTTCTTAAATACTTGACTAAAACGTCTTAATTGAAAAAAATGTAAATCAAAGCTCTGAAAAAGCTATCTCCACATATTTATCAAAGAGATACGCTCCGAATTCGGTGATTTATGTTGCTGAAGATCGTCATAAAAGAAATTGCGCTAATCGGGTCTTGCTACCTAGCATTCGCTCTTGTGAAAAATCTGACCGACCCATCACCCGTTTTCAAGGCCGTTTCCAACGGATGGAGCGTACTCAGGCTCGAATCAGCGCTCGCTATCGATTTCGAAGCATTTATCCAGCAAGTAATCGGTCGAATATCACTGGCGGCGGTAATTTTTACTACCTACTTTTATGCTGTCGGAATGTGGATAGGGCTGATAGCAACTGCCGTATTTGCGTTCGTCAAAAACCGCACAGCATATGTCGATCTTAGAAGAACGTTCGTTATCTCGATGATCTTGGGTGCGATCGTATTTGGATTTTTCCCACTTGCACCACCAAGATTCATGCCCGGTCTTGGAATGACCGACACCGTGACGCTGCTTGGCCTTGACCCTGCACCTAGTTCTGACTCAACGATTAGCTACAACCGATTCGCCGCCATGCCGAGCCTTCACTACACATGGGCGTTGCTTGTCATGATCGCTATGTTCAAGGTCGGTGGTACATGGCTAAAAGTCAGTGGAGTTATCTATCAGGCACTCATGTTCATTGCGATAATCGCAACCGCAAATCACTACGTCCTAGATGCAGTGGCAGGCGCTCTCTTACTAACGGCTAGCATCTATCTTAATCGATGGTGGAGCAACCACGAACACAATGTCAGTGCATGGAAAACAAACCAGTTCGCACGATTGAAAGAGCTCGATCCAGCATGGCGAAGCCGCATAAGTGGCATGCCAGTGCCCGATCTTCGACAGCAGTTACTATCTGGATTCATCATCAGAGGCGGATACGCCGAGCAATCTATGACATCGAAGATAACCATCAATCAATATCCACTCCCGACGGCGAACGTTCAGCATTCATTCCGCCCCGAACTCA
>CAWVYJ010000028.1:0-24737 GCA_963934365.1 uncultured Dehalococcoidales bacterium
TGGTTCGCTATGGAGCGGAAGACGAGGTTCGAACTCGCGACCCTCTCCTTGGCAAGGAGATGCTCTACCACTGAGCCACTTCCGCTAGCACTTTCAACAGTAAGCAATCTCAGCCGTATGGTCAACCCGCGCAGCGGTGATTTAGTTCGAGTGCGGACTAAATTCACCTAAAAATGTGCAGCTAAAACCGGTTGAATAGTTCCTTACAAGCAGCAGCCGGATGGTAATCCGTCTTCGACGCTGGACTTTTTAGATTGTCGTATCGCTGATTATTATTGTCGAGAATACGATACCAGCCGCCGTATTTCTGATCAACGAGATTATCTAACGACCATTGCCATGTTAGCTCGTACCAGTCCCAGTACAGATCATTCCCTGTTCGCTTCGCCAATAAACCTGCGGCGGCGATAGTTTCAGAGAGCACCCAGTAATACCTATCCGTATCGATGATTTCTCCAGAAGGGCTGATCGAATAATTGAACCCACCATTCTCTTTATCCCAACCCTTCTCCACCGCCGCATCGAATAGTTTTTGCGCCTGAGGAAGCATCCATTCGTGCGGATTGTGCTCTTCGAGGATGAGTAAAAGCTTCGTCCACTCAGTCCAGTGTCCTACGAGATAGCCATACGGACGGAACAGGTTTTTTTTATCGTCGAGATTGTAGTTCCAATCAATCGCCCAATCTTCGGAGAAGTGCTCCCAAATCATGCCAGTCGATTGACCCGCAAGCTCGATGCACACCCGCTTCGCTAGAATCGTGGCGCGATCAATGTACTTACGCTCGTCGGTAGCTTCGTAGGCAGCGATCATCGCCTCGCATGTGTGCATATTGGCGTTTTGCCCACGGTACGGATCCGTGATCGACCAATCAGGTGATATCTCATCGACGTAAAGCTCGTCATCACTTCGCCAGAAATGTTCGTCCATTAGTTCGAAAGTTTCTGCGAGAGGCTGTGCAGCTTCAGAAATGCCAGCCTTGAGTGCGGTGGCGAACGCCAGAAGTACAAATGCATGGCCGTAGCAGTGATTCGTGGCATCAGCTATATCTAGACCATCGAGCACCCATGCATAGCCACCATTCGGTTGCCGGTGATGCTCTACAAGAAACTCCACACCGTGACGGGATGCTTCGAGATATTCGGGGTTGTCGAGCATCGTTGATGCCGTGGCGAAGAGGTAGACGAATCTACAAGTGCCAACTAGATGCTTGGTTTGATCATCGAATATCGAACCATCGTCACGAAACTGATTGATGTAGCCCCCGAGTTTGTTATCGATGCAATCTGGATAGTAGAAGTTAGCTATCTGTTGAACTTGTTCGCTCAGGAACGCTTTGGATCGGAACTCAGCCGAGGTTGAATAAGTACTCATTATGATCGTTTTAGCGGACCTGCATCCGTCTTTTAACTAACCGCTCTAACTTCCTTCTATAGCTGTGTGGAGAGCAGTAATTGTTAGTTGCTCAGTTTCACAAGCAATTTGCCGAAGTTCTTACCGTTCAATAGGCCGATGAATGCTTCCGGAGCTTTCTCGAATCCGTCCACGACGTCTTCTTTGTACTTGAGACTTCCGTCTTTGATCCAGTTAGCAATTCGTGTACGAGCGATCTCATGCTGTAGCTCGAAGTCGTAAACCAAAAAGCCTTCGATAGTAGTCCGGGTTCGAATCAGTACTGCCATGTTTCGTGGACCCTGAGGGGGAGTCGAGGCGTTGTATTGCGATATCTGCCCACAGATGGCAACACGTGACTTGAGTGCAAGGTTTTCGAATACGGCATCCGATACCTGGCCGCCTACATTGTCGAAATAGCAGTCGACACCAGTTGGCGAGAGACGTGCCAGTTCAGCAGAAATGTCTTGGGTTTTGTAATTGATAGCGGCGTCGAATCCGAGTTCATCAATGGTGTAAGCACATTTTTCATCACTACCCGCTACGCCGATCACGAAACAGCCGTTGAGCTTGCCGATCTGCCCAACAACAGCTCCAACAGCACCCGAGGCGGCTGAGACAACCAGCGTGTCACCAGCCCGCGGCTTCAATACTTCAAGTAAGCCGAAGTACGCCGTCATACCCGGCATGCCAAGAATTCCGAGGGCTGTAGAGATAGGAGCTAGATCCGAATTAACGGGACGAACGATGTGCGCACCGACTGCAGCCCATTCCTGCCAACCGATATTGGCACGAACGGTGTCGCCCACTTTGTACAGCGGCGATTCAGATTGCTCCACTAGCGCCACTACTTCACCTGTCATCACTTCACCGAGTTGTAGCGGAGTTGCGTACGACGGGCCCGATCGCATGCGACCTCGCATGTATGGATCCAAGCTCATGTATCGAGTCCGGATCAATACCTCACCGTGTTTCGGCGTTGGAATTGGGGATTCCACGATTTCGAAGTTCTCGGCTGTTGGCTCACCGTCTGGTCGGCTTGCCATTGTCCATGCTCGGTTTACTGCTTCTGGCATTTGATTCTTTTCTATCTAGATTCTTGGCTGGTTGTATAACTGGTCTGAATTAACTGTTGATTTCGATTACAAGGTTCCCAAATTCATCGACAGTGACGGTCCAAGCCGGATGAATAACGGTCGTACAATCGGGTTCTTCAATAATTGCTGGGCCGTCGAATACGGCTCCTGCAGGAAGTTTTGAACGATCATAAACGGGAGTGTGTATAACGCCTTTTGCACCTGAATTTTCAGCAAAATAGACAGGTCGTTCGCCTTTGGGAATCACCGAAACATCGGCCCCGGTGCTTTCAAGTTTTCGCATTTGAGGCCGGGCTATTTTTCCGATTGTCGTTAGTCGAAGATTAACGAGCTCGACGGGTTCATCGTTAGCTCTAAATCCGTAAGCCGTTTCATGAGCGTCATGGAATGATTCCGTCAGATCATCTATCCATGTTTGGTCTATCTTTGTCCTGGCTGGAGCCGGAACGCTCAACTCGAAACTCTGTCCCCAGTAGCGCATCTCAATAGCACGTTCAAATACAGGAGCACCCGAGGCTGAAGCCGCCACTCTATGCGCTTCTCGTCCCGCTGCTTCAAGACGGTCGAATTCGCTAATAATTCGAGCATGTTCTATCTCATCGGCACGAATGATCAGCGTTGACGAACCTTCCATTCGTACGTCGGTCACCAGTAAGCCAAGTGCTGAAGCGGTACCGGGACCTTGTGGGATTAGTACACGAGGTATTCCTGCTTGTTCAGCAAGCCGAACGGCATGCGCAGGACCCGCTCCTCCGAATCCTACGAGCATGAAATCACGCGGATCGTGCCCGCGTTGGACAGACACTAAACGGAGAGCGTTGACCATGGCAGTGTTTGCGATTTCTATGATTCCGTGAGCTGCTTCTTCAATCGAAAGGGCAAGTGGCTCGGCACACTGTGTGCGAATCGCCTCTCGCGCAGCTTCAAGACTCAACGACATTTCACCGCCTGCAAAATATGCAGGATCAAGCCGACCAAGCACTAGGTTCGCGTCGGTAATCGTTGACTGATCGCCTCCGAGTCCATAACAAACAGGACCCGGGTCAGCGCCCGCTGACTGAGGTCCAACTCGTAACGCTCCACCAGAATCTACCCATGCGATCGAACCTCCACCAGCCCCAATTTCAACAAGATCAACGACTGGTGTACGGATCGGATATCCGGAAGCTCCACCAAATGCACCCGTACCGCTTTGTGCGGCTCCGCCTACGCTATAGTCCTTCGTAATGTTGGGTTTTCCATTACGAATCAGACTCGCTTTCGCAGTTGTTCCTCCCATGTCGAACGATATGACGTTTGGGTGTCCAAGAGCAGTGCCCAGAGATGCCGCTGCAACTGCACCGGCTGCCGGACCAGATTCAACCATGAAAACGGGATTCTCTGAAGCTGCTTCGGCCGGATAAACGCCTCCATTGGACTGCATCACAAGCAGCTCGCAAGTTATTTTCGCTGCTTGAAGTTTTTCACTAATCGATGCCAAATATGTGCTAACAATCGGTGCCACAGATGAATTTATAACTGTGGTCGAAGCCCTGAGATATTCTCTGAATTCAGGAACAACGTCAGACGACAAAGAGATGATTACGTCGGGAAGTTTCTCTGCAATCGCTTTGCCAATGCGTTGTTCGTGATCGCCATTGCGGTACGAGTGAAGTAGGCAGACAGCTACGGCCTCTACCCCTGATTCGGCGATACGATCGACGACTTTGTCGAGTGCAGCCTCATTGAGTGGAGTTACGACTTGACCGTTGGCATCAAGTCGTTCCGGCACTTCAAAACAGAGCTGGCGCGGTACTAATGGTGCTGGTTTTTCGAACTGCAGATCGTAAAGAGAAGGTCGTATTTGCCGTGCGATTTCGAGCATATCTCGAAACCCCTCAGTGGTAACGAACGCTGTCTTCGCTGTTTTGCCTTCGATGATTGCGTTGGTTGCGACTGTGGTCGCGTGTACAACGTGCTCGATATCTTCAGGTTTTACTGAATCGTCTAGATCAAGCAGCTTTTGAACCGCAGAAATAAATCCCGAAGCAGGATCGGAAGGTGTGGAAAGAACCTTAGAAGTTGTAACTCGCCCCGTGGTTGAATCGACCAGAGTTCCATCGGTGAACGTGCCACCGATGTCGACACCAATTCTGTATCGGGCTGCGCTGTTTGCGGTCAATTTGCGGCCCTCGAATTTGTCATATTAGTTCTAGTTTTTATGGTTGCTGATTCGTCGACAGAATCAGTATTCGAATCAATTATTACGCCGTAGAAATCTTTGGCGCGCTGGCGGTTGACCTTGCCTCCGATCACATCCTTCAATACAGCACTCGGATCGCGTTCTGTAGGCGGCCCGTATCCACCACCACCAGGAGTTTGGAAACTCACAGTGTCACCGGGTTTAAGCTCGACTACGCACTTCGATGTGAGTTCACTCGACTCTTGACCGGGATCGTCAGGATTGAGAATGTAGTAAGCCTTTCGACCTTCCATTCCACCAAATATTCCTTGAGGTCCTTGGATGTCCCGATCCGACAATACTGTGAACGTAGCTGGGTCGTCTGGAAAGTGATAATCACGCCTCATACCGAGTCCGCCCCGGAATTTACCAGGACCTTCAGAATCTTCGATCAAAGAAAGTCGTGACACCCGCATAGGGAAGTGAGATTCAACCTCTTCAACGGGAGCATTTTCCGTATTTTGCCCGTGTTGCTGAACAGCATCCGGGCCGTCAGAAGTCGCTCTACCCCCGTAGCCACCTGCAAGAGCTTCGTAGTTACAGTGATACTCACCATTATTGCGATCGATGATGCCGAATCCTGCCTGGGCCATCATCGCTTTTGTCGAAGCGGAGATCTTCTCAGGCATTCCCGTAGAGAACGCCTTGAATAGCATGTCGTTTATACGAACCTGAGTCTCCCACCCACCCACGACGGGAGCTGGATGAATCGCATGAACGACCGTTCCCGGATTCGCGTTCATCTTGATGTGCCGGTAGAAACCATCGTTTACTGGCATATCAGGCGCCATGAGCGCTCGCAGTGCGTAAGCACATGCCGAAAAAGTCATCGCCTTCGTGGAATTTACTGGTGCTCGACGTTGAGGATCGCACCCATCAAAATCAAAAAATACTGATTCGCCTTTGACCGTGATTTCGACTTTAAGATTTACTACTTTGTCACTGAAACCATCGTAGTCAAGAAAGCCTTCAGTTCCGTAAACGCCATCGGGAATGTTGGCAATTTCGGAACGAGTGCGGCGGTCGGTGTAATCGACAACAGCAGCAACGTAATTGTCGAAATCATTCACACCGTACTTTTCGACAAGATTTACAAGTCGACGTGCGCCAACAGTGTTTGCTGCCACCTGTGCTCGAAAATCACCGGTGGTTACACGCTTGGATCGTATTTGGGCGAGAAGGAGTTTGAATACATCCTCATTCATTTCTCCACGCTTCACGAGCTTTACGGGAGGAATGATGACACCTTCTTGGAATATTTCTTGAAAAGGGCCAATAGATGCTGGAGCACCCCCTCCAACGTCTACATGATGCGCTAGCGATGCCACGTACCCCACAAGTTCGCTGTTGTGATGCACCGGACCAAACACCGTCACATCGTTGAGGTGTGACCCTCCACCGAAAGGGTTGTTCACGACCAGCATGTCGCCGGGTTCAAGATTTTCAGCACCGTATTGAGCGACCGAAGTAGGAATTAGTTCTACGAAAGATCCGAGATGAACCGGCTGAGTGAATGCCTGTGAAATAGGACGGCAATCACGGTCGAAAAACGCACATGAGAAATCTTGTCGAGTCTTTACGTTCGTTGAATATGCAGATCGTCTTAGTGCGGCTGCCATTTCCTCGGCAACTTGCGTCAGTGCTGAACGAACCACCTCGAATTGAATCGGGTCGATCCGCTGACTAGCGCTGGTCTCACTGCTATTTTGCACTACGCAGTTCCTCAGTTGTTTGTTGGTTCAGTTGCTGTCTCGAAAGATCAATATCAACGCCGTATCGCTCACGTGCACGTTCTACGGAAATTTTGCCCTGCAAAACATCTTCGAGAATGACTTGTGGGTCTCGTTTGAATGGTTCGCCATACCCGCCACCGCCAGAAGTCCGGTAGCTGATGACATCACCAGGTTTAAGTTGAACTGTCGTTTTCGACGAAAGATGTTCTTCCTCGCCATCTTTGATGATTGCGTAGATTGATTTACCGCCGTTCTCACCGCCAAATAAACCTCGAGGACCGAACTTGTCACGGTCTGCAAGGATCGTGAAGGTTGCTTCTTCAGGGAACATGTAATCCCGACGTAGACCGAGTCCACCCCTAAATTCGCCAGGTCCCTCGGAATCAGGAACCAGCTCGTATCGAGTGATGCGAACGGGATAGTTGGATTCGGTTTCTTCTACCGGAGCGTTTTCAGTGTTTTGCCCGTGTGACTGAACAGCATCAGGTCCGTCAGAAGTCGAGCGTGCGCCATACCCGCCAGCAAGCGTTTCGAGGAAACAGTAATACTCGCCTGTCTCGTGATTTTCACCACCGAAACCTGCGTGGCATTGCATCGATTTCGTACCGGCACAAACGGCGTCGGGCAGGGCAGGGGAGAGCGCTTCGAAGATGAGGTCGTTCAAGCGAACATGAGTCTCCCAACCTCCAACGACAGGTGCTGGGTGAACGCAGTTTGTGACGGTGCCTTCTGGCGCGTCGACGTGGACATAACGATAGAAACCGTCGTTAACAGGAAGGTCACGATCCATCAGTGCCCTTAGTGCGTAGGCGCAAGCTGAAAAAGTTTGAGCAAATGTTGAGTTCACAGGAGCACGTCGTTGTGGATCAGAGCCGGTGGTGTCGAACCTGACTCCATCATCATCGATCGTAACTTTCACAGCGAGTTTCACAACATCATCAGTGAAGCCATCGTTATCGATGAATCCTTCGGCCTGAAACACGCCCTTTGGTAGTTTGGCCACTTCGGATCGAGTTCGGCGATCTGTGTATTCGATAATTTCGTCTATGTATTGATCGAATTCATCAATGCCGTACTTGTCGATGATTTCTCCGATACGGATGGCACCTGTACGGTTCGATGCAATCTGTGCTCGAAAGTCGCCTGCTGTTTCGCGTTTAGAACGAATTTGCGATAGAACGAGCCGGAAAAGATCGTCATCAAGCTCCCCTTTTACCACGAACTTAATCGGTGGGATGATGATGCCTTCTTGAAAGACTTCTCTGAACGCACCAACCGAAGCTGGCGCACCACCACCGACGTCAACATGATGCGCAAGGCACGCCGTATAGCCGACTAACTGGTCTTCATAGAAGACAGGGCCAATGAGTGAAATATCGTTGAGGTGAACTCCCCCGCCATACGGATCGTTCGACAAAATCATGTCGCCGGGACCAAGATTTTCTGGTCCATATCGTTTTACGGCTACTGGCACATGACGTACGAACGAGCCGAGATGAACCGGCTGTGTAAATGCCTGCGCTACTGACCGAAGATCCTTGTCGAAAAATGCACAGGAAAAATCCTGACGAGTCTTCACGTTGGTCGAATACGCGGAACGGCGAAGTGCAATCGCCATCTCTTCTGCCGCCTGCGTGAGAGCGTTGCGAATGACTTCGAATTTAATAGGGTCGATTGCCGGAGTTGTCATGATCGGGCGATGATAGCTCTCCCGACCCTTAACATGTAATGATTTTGGATCAAAATGATGGATCTATCAATGTGAAAACTACTAGAGAACTAGAGCGCTTTCCACACCGATTTTCCGCCTTCAGAAACGACTTTACCGATACTCGAACCAGTCGCAAGATGGCCTGTGAAAATGATCCAATCCTGAGTTGTCGCTAGCATGAGAATGCCTTTACGGGCTTGAGTGGACATTGTGGTATTCCAGTCGAATGTCGGGCACCAGTTCTGTTCTGTGACCTGTGCAACGCTATGGAACAGATCGCCGGTGATAACAGCTGTCTGACCACCAGATTCAACGAGTATGCACTGGTGACCCGGAGTGTGACCGTTGGTTGGCAAGGTTGAAATTCCAGGAGCCAGTTGTTCAACACCATCAATTAGCTTTAGTGCACCCAGAGCTTTGAGTGGTTTGACTGACTTATCGAAGGCTGGATTATCGTTCTCTGGCTTCGAATAATGTTCCCAATCACGAGACGCAATCCAGTGAGTAGCGTTCGGGAACGTCAACGATGGGGTTTCTCCATCGTAAGCGATATTCCAACCGATGTGATCGCCGTGACAGTGAGTGGTAACTACGATATCGATATCTTCTGGCTGCACTCCGAGATCTGCGAGGCTATCCAGTAATATGCCTTGTTCGCCATTGTGGTCATCAACAACATCACCCATACCAGCATCGATCAGAATGGTAGGGCCTAGTCCGCTAGTCGATCGGATCAGGTGCCCCCGCCATTCGGGATGCCACTTGCCGTCCGCAGTCAATGCAATCGAACGGTAGGGATCCCACGCCTCTGGAGGTACGTCTGGGAAGACTGTCGACGGATCGCGCTGTAGTGAAGATCCATCGAGTACAGCTGTGATTTCGTAATCGCCGATAACGAGTGATGTGGTCATTTAGATTAAAGTCCTCGGTCTTTCTTCACACGACGCCATTCTTCAAATGCTGGTTCACGCGGGGGGTAGTACTTGCCAGGTGCGACACCTTCGGCTTCGATCTTTTCCTTGAGGTAGTTTTCGACTTCTTCGTGTTCTGTGGCGTGTTCAAGAACTTCTTTCGCCATCCATGACGGAACGACAATAACTCCATCGTCGTCGCCGACAAGAACGTCTCCGGGACGAACAAGTGCGCCACCGCAGTTGATCTGAATACCTTCTTCAGCTGGGGCAGCTGTTGGTCCCCCGTGGAGGCTTCGTGCCGTTGCGTAAACCGCCAGGTCATAGTTTTCGTCACGTAGTACATCGAGGTCACGGATTGCTCCATCGATCACTACGCCATCTGCGTTATTCATCTTTAGCTGGAGTAATTTTACGTCACCAGCGACAACGGTTTTGGTGTCTCCTGCAATATCGGCGACAAGTACGTCACCGGGGCCACATTTGCCCATAGCGCGGTACTCAGGAGAAGTTTCGCTGTTTGGGTTTTCTGCAAGTAGGTCGGCTCGGTTTGGTAGAAATCGGAGAGTTCGCGCGCGCGCCGAGAGCTTTCGTCCCTTCGTGAAGTTTTCGAGACCTTCGCAAACGCACAAGGTTGATCCGAAGTAGCGAACTGCGTTGTAGACAGTTGCTGTCGGGAGCTTTTTAAACCCTTCCAGAACTTCGTCGGGAACGTGAACTGGCTTCATGTCGAAAGTAGGTATGTCAGACATTGGTACGTATATCTCGTTTCGGATTTTTAATCGCTGTTATTGATTGTGCGCGGTTTACCGGCAGTCAGCGGTCTGAAAGGCGTGAAGTAATGGGCGAGATACTACTCTCCGATTCAAAGATCCCGCAACACGAACGGGCTTATTGGGAATACGATTTCGAGACGCCAAACAATTTGTTCATCAGCGGTGTGTCTGGCGTTTTTGCGAGTCGTGACATTGATAGTGATCGCCCATTGGGATCGTATGGAGTCGACATGGAGTTTTTTCGACCGGTGTGTTGAAGCCAAGTCGGAATCGAACGATGGGTCGAGTCGTTCGCTACGCCCAATTGGAATTGCCTCAAATGAACGCGTAGCGGTCTCCGAACCTCAACCAAAAAGAGTATTGTGGGCGGCAACTGCGAGTTTCACCCAGTTTTACTTCAGGGGATTTTGCAAATGTTGCCACCCGGTATGCCACTTTCGCGTTTCACAGTTCTCGATCTAACTAGGGTTCGCGCCGGGCCAACCTGTGTGCGCCAGCTCGCCGATTGGGGAGCAGACGTCATTAAGATCGAGGCTCCACCCGACGGTAAAGAAGCATTGGGTGGCGACCGAGACAACTCCGATTTTCAGAACTTGCACCGCAATAAGCGATCACTCACTCTGAATCTGAAATCTGACGTTGGACGAGATGTCTTTTACAAGCTGGTCGAACAGGCCGATGTTGTTGTTGAGAACTATCGCCCCGACGTAAAAAATCGGCTTGGTGCCGACTATGAAACCCTCTCGAAGATCAACGAACGAATCATTCTTGTTAGTATTTCCGGGTTTGGTCAGGATGGACCTTATGGAAACAGACCTGGGTTCGATCAGATTGCGCAGGGTACTGGTGGGCTAATGTCGATTACTGGCGCTCCCGGGGAAGGCCCGATGCGAGTCGGTATACCGGTTGCGGATCTGTGCGCCGGAATGTTTGCGGCACAGGGGGCGATGTTGGCATTGTTAGAGCGCGAGGTGTCGGGTCGTGGTCAGTGGGTGCGAACGTCGTTACTTGAAGCGATGGTTCAGATGCTCGATTTTCAAGCAGCGCGCTATCTTAAAGAGGGTGAAGTGCCGGGACAGGCAGGTAACGATCATCCGACGAATATTCCGACTGGGGTGTTTCCTACAACGAATGGCCACATCAATATTGCCGTTGCGGGAGCGATTATGTTCGAACGCTGCTGCCAAGCGTTGGGGCATCCTGAGTGGAACTACGACAAGCAATTTTCGACTTCAGCCGCTCGATCGAAAAATCGGGCTGAGATGAACTCTGTAATTTCGGAAGTGACTAAGACGAACACCAGCGAACATTGGATCGAACTGCTGAACGGTGTTGGATGTCCGGCAGGGCCTATTAACTCGATGGATCAGGTATTTGCCGATCCTCAGGTGCAGCATTTGGAGATGGCAGTTGGCGTCGATCACGCAAGGCTTGGGAAGTTTGATGTTGTGAATCAGGCGATAAAGATGAGCAGGACACCGTCAAACATTCGCACGGCGAGTCCAGATCAAGGTGAACATACGGATGCTATTCTCGCTGAGCTTGGGTACGCAGAGTCGATGATCGCACAGATGCACGAAAACGGTGCCGTTTAGCGATTTTGAAATTATGTGTCGACTGACCTTTTGATTACTTTCGGACGAGATACTAAGGAATAAAAATATGAGGCAGCTGCAGCTGCGGACCGACAAAATGCTGGCGCACGTCGAGGACGGCGTTGGGTGGATTACATTCAATCAACCGAACAAGCGGAACGCTGTTTCTTTAGCAATGTGGCAAGCGATTCCAGAGATCATTGAGTATTTCGCAGGAAGCGACGAAGTACGAGTCGTCGTGCTGAAGGGAGCTGGCGATAAAGCGTTCGTATCGGGCGCCGATATTTCGGAGTTCGAAGAGGTTCGTAATACCCCTGAGCAGGTCGAAATTTACGAAGCGGCGACGGGGGCTGCAAACCTCGCTTTGAAATCGCTTGAAAAGCCTTTGATTGCGATGATTAGAGGGTTCTGCATTGGTGGGGGTATGGCGATAGCATTGACCGCCGATCTACGAGTGACGGCCGATGACGGTCAGTTCGGTGTTCCTGCTGCGAAGCTGGGATTGGGCTATGGGTACGGCGGAATTAAGGAACTGATGAACATCGTTGGTCCTAGCTTCGCTAAAGAAATTTTCTTTACTGGTGGGCGGTTTAGTGCCGCTGATGCCGAGACGATGGGCTTGGTGAACCGCGTAGTGACGGTCGGCGAACTAGAGTCGCTAGTTACGGCTCTAGCTACGACGATTGCTGAGAATGCACCAATGACGGTCAAGGCAGCCAAGGCGGCGATAAACGAGGGAACGAAGAATCCAGACGAACGAGAACTGGATTTAGTCGCCGCAATGGTCGAAGCTTGCTTCAACAGCGAAGATTATAAAGAAGGTCGCCGGGCGTTCATGGAAAAGCGAAAGCCTGAGTTCCAGGGTAAGTGATCCAAATAGGGCGCTTTGAGCTTTATCGGTGACTACCTAAGTGCCGTAACTACGCCAGATCGACAGTGGACTCCCTCACGCTGCGGTGAGAGTATTTATGTATCGCTGGTACTGGTGGATTAGGGGATGTCTGAGCCCGCATCATTCAATTCACTCTTCATCTCCACGCTTGACCTGCGCCTCTTAGAAACTCTCCTCGATATTAGTTTTTCTAGCAAAGATACGGATAGTGCAAACTTTTCTCCCATACCCAGATTTCAAAAAAACAGCTGAATGTTTGGACTGGCGAAGATTAGGTAAGCAAAGAATTGAAGCAATGCAAATCTTAAGAGCATTGGAAAACCATACCTATGGCTGGCAGAACCATCCCGCAGTCAATATGTGGCGAGGTTTCGAAGCGATGCTTGCGGTATACCACAACACAATTATCGAAGAGTGGATATCTAGGGGATACCGAAACAGTATGAAAATAATTATCCCAAGTAGTGCACCGATTTCTCCCTATTGGCTCGGTAACTCCGAGTTCCATGCAAGCCACCGAAGTAATCTTCTACGAAAGGATCCTGAACACTACGCACAATTCGGCTGGACTGAAAGCGATGACTTGCCTTACGTATGGGGATCTGATCAGAAATTAGCAGATAAATAAATGGAAGAACAATTATCAATAACTCGTGGAAAAGACGCCTGCTATGTGCTGCGGTCTCAAATAGCAGTAGAGAGCAGCTTAAGTGATACTTTTGCCTTTTTCGCAGATGCGGAGAATCTGAACTTAATAACACCTGATTGGCTAAAGTTCACGATAGTCTCCGATACTCCCATCAAGATGTCCTCTGGGACTCAGATTGAGTATCGACTTAAAATTCATGGTTTTCCTGTGAAATGGAGGTCAGAAATTTCATTGTGGGACCCTCCGCACAGGTTTGTGGACACGCAAGTTAAAGGTCCCTACCTCATGTGGTCACACATGCACACCTTAGATGTTTCTCCAGACGGTCAAACTATCGTGAACGACTACGTGAAATACAAGGTCCCATTTGGAAGGCTTACAAACAGGCTGTTTGTAGCACGAGATCTTCGAAGGATATTCAGGTATAGAAACGATGCGACTCAAAAAGCACTGAGTTTAGAACCCCGATAGAACAGCCGAATTAAATAGGTCGAGTTCGCTTTGATCGGCTAACAGTCGATTCCGGTTAATTGAGCGTTTATGTTGATAAGACCTGACCTATAAGAGAAATATTGGGTGTTTGTAACCAATAGTGGTTACAGGTTTGGAGACAAGCCAAGTTACGGTATTGAGCGAAAAACTCAAGTTGAACTTAATAAAATGGTGCCGAGGGGCGGACTCGAACCGCCGACACATGGATTTTCAATCCATTGCTCTACCAACTGAGCTACCTCGGCATTGGCATCCACTTACTGCGCTATCAAGACCTGTTCGGCCGACTGCACGTGAATCAATCGTAGCCGCGGCGTGGTACGTAGGCAAGAGAACTTATGACGAGCCTGAGTCAGTTCGGTTGATTCCTTGCCATGTTTACGTCGATTTGGGCATAGTGGGCGGTGCTCACTGCTATAATTTTGCCTCCTTAACATACGTATGTTTGTTGACTCGAACCGGTGCGGGTGTAGTTTGAACTCCATCGGTTTCTAATCTGTTTGGTTCCTAGAGGAAATTAATGGCGACTCTGATCATCGCTTCAATCTCGGATCGTTCGGGGAAAACGGCTATTGCAGCCGCGCTCGCTTCAAAGCTGAGCAGTGACGATTCTCCAGTGGCTGTTGGTAAAGCTATGGGGAATAGTTCGACGGGTGATAACGACGCTGCGGTTTTCGCAAGTCTGTTGCCTGAGAACCCATCAGTAAGCGGTGCTTCAGCTGAAATTGCGTCGGCTGTTTCAGCAAATGCTGGAACGAGCAAGATTGCGATTGTTGAAGGATCTTCAGACGCCCAGTCGAATATCGATATGGCGAACTCAACCGATGGTCTGGTGCTTCTGATCGCTCGCTATGGTGAGGATGTTGCAGGTGCTGCCAAGACTTACGGATCACGGCTTGCTGGTGTGATCATCAACGGAGTGGCTAAGCACCGTGCGGGTGAAGTTTCAGGCGTATTAGCCGATGAGATGGAAGCTGCTGGAACGAAATTACTTGGTGCTATTCCAGACGATCGACGAATGCTCGCTCCGAAGCTTGTCCAAGTTGCTGAGTTTCTGGGCGGACAATTCTTGAGCGGAGAAGATGAATCGGATCAACTTCTCGACAATTTCCTTATAGGCGGACTGGTTCTCGACTGGGGACCGTTCTACTTCTCAAGTCGTACCAATACTGGCGTGATCGTTCGTGGCGATCGGCCCGACGTTCAACTTGCTGCGATCCAGACTGATACTACGAAGGCGTTAATCTTGACGAAGGGTGTGCGGCCGGTCGAGTACGTGATGTATGAAGCTGCTCAACGCGGTATTCCATTAGTGGTAGTTCCTGGGAACACTCACGATGTTGCTGAGCAGCTCGAGGGCTTACAGCCTAATGTTGAGTTCGATCACACCTCTAAGTTGGAGCGTATGATCGAACTAATTTCTGAGAATGTCGACGTTTCGGTACTCAAAGATCAACTCGCTCAGCCAGCCACTCGTTAGAAATAGCGCTTTAGCTGCATTTGAAATCGATCAGTCTGATTCATAGTTGATTTAACGTTATAGCTAAAGCTTTGATTTGATTGCACAGGCTACTCAGCCACAGACTTATTTAGTTCAAACGATAATTATTATGAGTTTAATAGATACCATCGCCCCAAATAGAGGACGCGACAAAAACAGATTTGGTCTTGTGTTTTTCGCAAAGACCACGTTCTATGTAGGCGTTATCGTTGCTGGAATATTCGGTTTTGCTTCATTTATGTTGTTCGACGGGGATCGAAAGCTTGCAGTTATTCCCGCAACACAGGTGGAGTCTGAGATATTTAATCAGGTTAAAGAATTCCTCCTGTCGGCTGATGTTGAGTCGCTCGATGATCGTACGGTGATGGTGAACTGCTGGAGAGAGTTTGAAGATATTGAATTCAAGGTCGAATATCTCGAACAGGGTTCATGGCGAGCTGATGCCTACTACAACTTAGTTCGGTATTACTGGCGAGTCGACGACCTCACGCTGGAAGTGACCCGGGACCGATGGATTCGATCTGTGCATCCAACTATCAGGTGCTAATCGAATCGTTAGTGATTCTTTGCGATTCGTCGAAAATAGTGTCAGTCGCCCGGAGATTTTCTCCGACTGCGGCTAACATTGCTAGATGCCTTCGATTTCATCCACAGAGAACCTACTTGCAGGCCTTTCTGACCGACAGCGTGAGGCTGTCACCCACACAGACGGTCCACTATTAATCGTCGCTGGTCCCGGCTCGGGGAAGACTCGAGTTATGGCTCACCGTGTTGCCTATTTAGTCGGTGAAAAAGGTATCCCACCATGGAAGATTCTGGCAGTAACTTTCACCAACAAAGCAGCTCGCGAACTGCGAGAGCGTTGCGAGCGTTTGGTTGGTGTTGGATCGAACGAGCTTCAAGTTAGAACGTTTCATGGATTCTGCTCGCGAGTGCTGCGTACTGATGGTGAAAAGGTTGGTCTAAAACCTGAGTTCACGATTTACGATACTGATGATCAGGCACGAGTCGCACGCAAGATTCTCGATGACTTAGATGTCGATCCGAAGCAGTTCCCCCCCCGCGCACTTTTAAGTGTTATTTCCGACGCTAAAAACAGCATGCGAAGCCCTGCGCAGCTTTCGCGCCGGACAGAGACGTATCGAGACGAGATTGCTGCCCGAGTATATGAATCCTATGAAGGTGCATTGCAGCGTGCGAACGCAGTCGATTTCGACGATTTGCTGTTGAAGACTTTCCAGCTTCTTGAGGGGCATCCTGAGATGCTTGAAAAGTACCAGAAGCGATTCGAGCATTTATTAGTCGACGAGTTTCAGGACACGAACGAACTTCAGTTTCAGGTTGCTCGACTTTTGGCAATGAAAAGTCAGAATATTTGTGTTGTTGGCGATCCCGACCAGTCGATTTACTCATGGCGTCACGCTGACCCTACAAACCTGACCGATTTTCAGAGCAACTTCAAAAATACCAATATTGTGACACTCGATCAGAGCTACCGTTCTACACAGATCATCCTTGAAGCTGCCGATGCAGTTATTGGCAACAATGATGGTCGAATGGAAAAAACTCTCTGGACGGAGAACAGCCGTGGCACCCGAATTACTGTTGCCGAGGCTTATAACGAAGAGGAAGAGGCTAGTCTCGTTCTCAAAGCCGCTACAGATTTAAAGAACCAAGATGGCATCGGCCGTAATGAAGTGGCGATTATGTATCGAGTCAACGCTCAGTCGCGGGCATTTGAAGTGGCGTGCAATCGAGAGGGAATTCCTTATCGATTAGTCGGTGGCGTGAAGTTCTACGATCGAAAAGAAGTCAAAGATATTTTGTCGTTCTTACGAGTTATATCTAACCCTGCCGATGATGCTGCGCTGGATCGAATAATCAACATTCCTGCTCGTGGAATTTCAGCTCGATCTGTTGCCGAATTGCGTAGGGTTGCGATAGAGAACAACGTACCTGCTTTAGATGTGATTCTCGATATTACTCGCGTTCAATCAGGTGATGAAGATCCGCCTGCTTACTATACTGAATTGAACACTCGGGCTGTTAATTCCGTGGCGACGTTTGGTGACTTGGTCGCTCGATTTATTGAGCAGTCACTGGCGTTAGATACGAATGAGCTTATTGACCTCATCGTTGAGCGAAGCGGATACGGAGCCATGCTCCGTGAGGACAAAGAACGCGGCGAAGAACGCATGGAAAATCTACAAGAATTGAAGGCATCGGCAGAGCAGTTCGCAGGTTCGGAAGAACGCGGGCAGCTAACCGAATTTTTGGAGAATGTGGCGCTTGTTTCGGATGTTGATGGGTTGCAAGGTGGAGATGATTCCGACGTTGAAGAAGAGGCGATAACTCTCATCACTCTTCACCAAGCAAAAGGACTTGAGTATGACGCTGTGTTCTTGGTCGGTCTCGAAGAGGGGATGTTGCCCCACTCTCGTAGCGTGGACGATCCGAGACAGCTTCAAGAAGAACGTCGGCTCCTTTACGTAGGCATGACACGTGCTCGTAAACGGCTGTACATGTTCAGGGCTTTCCAGCGTCGATTTAGAGGACAGTCTGGTTCGCAAATGGCTTCCCGATTCCTGCTTGAAATCCCAGATTCTTTGGTGACAACCCGAAATATTCGAGGTCACGACCGGGTTGCTGATCGCATGCCGGATCCTATGTGGACCAAGCGAATGTCGTCGATACCCGGACCTCGGTCGGCTTCTAAGTCGAATGAAGGCTACACCGCTGGCGAAAAGGTTCGTCATAAAGTGTTTGGTGAGGGAGTCGTTGTCAGCTCGTCGGGCGTTGGCTCCGATACTCAGGTGACGGTTGCGTTCTCTGGGCAGGGAATAAAGAGGCTTATGCTCTCTTTTGCACCGCTTGAGAAAATCGTAGAGGAAGAATCTAGTCAGCAGTTTGATCCTGATGAAGATAACTTCGAGATGCAGGACCCAGAACTTTTCGCACCATAGTCGATCGTCTATGTGAGGGACCACGGCGGTTGTATGAATCGAATTCAGAATAGCTAGCTACTGCCACTAAATGTCGTTGCGGTAAATATGATTTCGGCATGCACAATGTCGAAGCTAGCGGCAGATTCTATTACGTTGTTTGATGGCTTGGTGTCGAGGGCACTTCGAAGACTGGAATGTGGATAACATGGGTATCGAGAGACAGAAAATGGACGGTCAGTCATAGCTATCCTGCCGTCGTTTTTAATTCGGTCGGCGAGCTGGATGGAATGGTCTCTTCGTAGTCGTTTCAAGGCCTTAACCTATGCGATGAGTCGCAAGCTGGTGTCGAATACGATGATTACTCGTCGCTAAATCTGTGTATCCCCGACTACAATCGGTTGCCATGAAAACGCGTCGATGGGATCGAATTTATGTCTTTGTGTTCTCGGCAACCACGTTTGCCGCATTGAGCTTTGCATCGTTGTTCGCGGTGCCGTTGGTAGAAACTACTAACGCGGAAACTGGTGAAATAATTCGAACCACGCTGGCTGCTGACGGTCAGTACCAACTGATATTGGTCAGCATATTGCCGGCATTTCTCGCGGGTAGTGCACTTTGGGTAATACCCAAAGATGGCATTCCAGACATGGCGGCGAAGATCAACTTATGGGTCGCAACATTTTTGATCTATGTATTCGTTGTTCTGTTCATCTTTGTGAACGGCATATTGTTCTTCCCGACTGCGATATTGATGACTGCGGCGGCGGTAGGTTCGCAGGTGCGGCGGCGTAAACGAACTATATTTGCTGAATTGCCATTTGAATCGAAATCAGGTTTAGGTGGCGGCAAACGACGGCGGAACAAAGGGTAGACTGGCGCTAAATTCAACAAGCAGAGGTTCGACGCTCACGTTTGATCTACTGCCTAACTTATCGCAACGGCGAGGACAGATATGACGACATCAGCATCGCCTGGTAACACGGTTATTTCTGAGAAACTTCGATCATTTATTGATCTGGAGTCGAACGCCGTAACCTATGACATCGAACGCCACGCGGTTGAAAGATTCGCTTGCGCCATCGGCGATCCGAACCCGCTGTATACGAATATCGAATTCGCCGAGTCGAGCTCACACGGTAGTTTAATCGCACCCCCGACGTTTTTTAGGTCGCTATTGCCTGGCGACTACCCACAGCCTTATCCGGAGCCGTTTGCACATATTCTCGATGGTGGCAGCAAGTATCGATACAACGAGCGAGTTCGGGTTGGCGATCGAATAACGGTAGTACGGAAGATCACCGATTTATTCGAGAAACATGGTCGAATGGGTACGATGTTGTTCAAGATTTCTGAGATCAGTTACACGAACCAAGAAGGTCGATTGGTCGCTACTCAGACCACGACTACGATTACTTACGGCACGGGCGAAAAGGACTCAGGCGTTGGCGATCACTAAATCTCAAACACCGATGTTCGAAGACGTAAGCATTGGGCATGAGCTTCCTGAACTGGTGAAGCACCCCGACAATCGACAATTGGTGATGTATGCAGGGGCTTCTCAAGATTTCGTCGCTATCCACTACGATCTCAACGTTGCAAAAGAAGCAGGACACCCCAATGTGATTATTCACGGAGCGTTGAAGAGCGCTTGGTTAGGCGAGCTAATCACTGGATGGATCGGATCGGAAGGTCAATTACTGGAACTCGATGTTTCGTACCGTGCAATCGATTTTCCGGGCGAAATAGCCACATGCGTCGGCAAGATCACCGACACTCGGATTGAAGACGGCGTTGGCCTGGTCGAGATTGAAATCGGACTTCGTAATTCCGAAGGTGCCATTAGTACTCCGGGCAGAGCACTCGTGTCACTGCCGACACGTTATGCGAACTAGCGGATTAATCTGACTCCGTATTTTCAAAATACAAAATCAAACTCAGCAAATAGGAACTTGAACATATGAGTCGTGCGCTTGAAGGCAAAGTAGCAATCGTTACTGGTGCAGGTCGTGGAATCGGGCGTGGGATTGCTGAAGAACTTGCAGCGAACGGCGCGAAGGTAGTGATCAACGACGCTGGTCTTTCACTTTCGGGTGAATCAGAGGGCCAGAGTCCTGCTAATGAAGTAGTGGCCGCAATCAAAGCTACCGGTGGCGATGCCGTTGCTATCGCTGAGTCGGTTTCAACATTCAATGGCGGAGAGCGCATCGTTCAAGCTGCACTCGATTCGTTCGGGCATCTGGATATTGTCGTTACAGCCGCTGGAATTCTTCGAGATCGAATGATCTACAACATGTCGGAAGAAGAGTGGGACTCCGTTTACGACGTTCATCTGAAAGGGACGTTCAACATTGTTCGACATGCCGCACCGCTGTTCCGAAAACAACGTGGTGGGCGAGTTATCACATTTACGTCTGAGTCGGGATTGGTTGGATTCCCCGGGCAAGCGAACTACGGCGCAGCCAAATCAGGCATTCATGGATTTACTAAAGTAGTCGCTAAAGATCTCGGCAAGTACGGTGTGACTGCAAACTCTATCGCCCCTCGGGCGGAGACTCGGATGGTCGAGTCGATTCCGCATGAAATAAGAGAAAAACTTGCCGCCAACGGGCTCTTCCCTGGCAAGAATGAAGCGTCATGGGAGCCTGAAGATGTTGCGCCCTTCGTTGCGTTTCTGGCTTCCGATTATTCAGCGCCGGTCAACGGTCAGACATTCCTCGTATACGGCGGAAACGTTGTGCACATGACATTACCGAGGCGGGTGAAAACGATTTATAACTCTGCACCTCCCGCTACTTGGGAACCGGATCAGTTAGACGCGCAGGTGGGGCCTAGATTGCTGGGGCACCCTTCTGTGGAGGGTCCCGTCGCAAGTAAGCGGCTAGAAGGCAAGGTTGCTGTCGTGACTGGTGCTGGGCGTGGCATAGGACGTGGTGTTGCGAAGCTGTTGGCATCGCAGGGTGCTGCCGTGGTCGTCGCCGACGTTGGAGCCTCTCTAGACGGTGATGGCGAAGACACGACACCAGCAGCCAAGGTAGTCGAGGAGATATCGGAGCTTGGTGGGCGCGCCGTTGCTTCGTATCACTCGGTGGCAACAATGGAGGGCGGTGCAAACATCGTCAAGACGGCGATGGAGCAGTTCGGCCGGCTCGATATTGTTGTGACTGCAGCTGGAATCTTGCGAGATCGCATGCTGTTTAACATGAGCGAGCAGGAATGGGACGATGTTATGGGTGTTCATCTCAAAGGCACGTTCTCAGTCGTTCAGCCAGCATCAAAGATTTTCAAAGAACAGGGTAGCGGTCGAATAGTGACGTTTAGCTCGGTTTCGGGCTTGTACGGATACGGTGGGCAAGCTAACTATGGTGCTGCGAAGGACGCTATCGCTGGGTTTACTCGGGTAGTCGCCAAGGATTTGGAGCGGCACGGTGTGACGGCTAACGCAATATCGCCGGGGGCACAGACTCGAATGACTGATTCGATTCCGGATTCGACAAAAGACATGCGCAAGGGCGAATTCCTACCCGCACCTGAAGGTACGCTGACGACTGAACCGGAACAGGTTGCACCAATGATTGTGTGGCTTGCATCAGATCAGGCAGCAGACGTGACGGGCCGGATTTTCCACACTGTTGGAAATCGTGTCAGTTTGATGAACTCACCAGAGCAAGGTAGATCTATCCATAAGGCTGGTCGGTGGACAGTCGAAGAACTTGCGGGTGTATTCCCTGAGACGATTGGCATGGATCTCGTAAATCCTGCTCCGCCGCAGGATTAATTCGCACTGACTGTAATCGTCGTTACGTTTGCGGTTCTAGCCGATGTTTAATATGTGCATAGGATTAGGTGTCTTCCAAGCGAAATCGGGGAACGGCTTTCGGTCAGGTCCGACAAAATCACGCCAATCGTAGTTGGAAACGAAATTCCCGCCGGGATAGCGTATCTACGGCATGCTCATGCCTGTCATATTTTCTGCAACGTCAGTGCGAATACCTTCATCATTGTTGGAGTGTTCGACATTTGGCTCGTACGCGTCGACGTAGATCTAGCGACCTAGATGCTCGAGAACGTCTGAGAAGATTCGTGAATCGATCTGCCCGTTATTGAACGATGCGTTGAGGATTGCTCTGGCTTTCAACTGTTACTGCTGCGCTGAACTTTTGTCATGCGGAGCGTATTCGAGGTAAAAGTAACTAGATAACGGGTAAACTCTCGCTCAACCATGAAAATATCGATAAATGATCGAATCTATAATCTCGAAGTGAACCCTGAGCGTCCGCTATTGGATGTAATTCGCCAAGAAGCCGCACTGACGGGCGCAAAATATGGCTGTGGCGAAGGTAATTGCGGAGCTTGTACTGTTCTAGTGGACGGTGAGGCGACCAGATCGTGTATTACTCCAGTGGGCTCGATGGTTGGTCGAGATATCACCACTGTCGAAGGCTTGGCGGATGGTGAAGAGTTGAATTCTATTCAACAGGCTTTCGTCGAAGAATCGGCGTTTCAGTGCGGGTACTGCACGCCAGGATTTGTGATTTCAGCGACTGCGTTATTATCGAAAAATACGTCGCCTTCGTCTGATGAAATCAAATCAGCGCTGAGCGGACATATCTGTCGATGTGGTGCCTACGTTCGGATAGTGAAGGCAGTGAAAAAAGCGGCCGACAGTCCGGAGAACGGAGCTTTGATATGAGCACAACTTCCAAAGTCACCCTTCGAGTTATCGGTCCTCCATTTGCAGGCGTAGTTCAGCAAACAGGAGCCGTTCCTGATTTAACGGCGCTATTAGAGATATTTTCCGACGGATCGGTTTACGCCTATTCTGGAAAAGTTGAATACGGGCAAGGGATTCGGAACAACTTCACTAGAATGATCGCTTCAACGCTGGACGTCGATGTCGAAGATATCCAAGTAGTCTTGGCCGACACTGCCAGAGTTCCGTATGACCGTGGGACGACCGGAAGTGCTTCAACGAGAACGGTTGGAGTTCAGCTGGTTCGGGCTGCGAATGCTGCCAAGATCGAACTTGTGAGACGCAACGAATCAGATGTTTCACAGCCGGAGATAGACGTTGTAGAAATCGAAATATCTGGTGATGAGCCCAGCGCTAAGGAACTCAACCGATTAGCTCCACATACAGGTGCTGCGCGAATCGATGGTGCCGACCGCGTGACGGGTAGTGCCGTTTTTGCCCACGATTTTGTATTGGATGGAACGGCATATGGACGTCTGATTCGTCCGCCATCTATTGGGGCTAAATTAATTCGTATTGATTCAGTTCGCGCTGAACAGGTTCCAGGATTCATTCAGTTAATTCAGGCAGATGGAATGATAGGTGTTGTAGGCGAGACGAAAGAGGCGGCAGATCGAGCTGCGTCTTTCGTGCGAGCGAGGTGGGACGAGATTGGAGACGATGTTTCGGACTGGAGTCTTCCTTCGGCCCTGAAAGACCGCGGAAGTGAGCCGGTATCGTTGCGTGATGATGGCGACGTTTCAGCAAGGCTTTCGAGCGGTAAACATTTGATATCAGGCGTTTACTACGCTCCGTATGTGGCGAATGCGCAGATGGAGCCGAGTGCAGCTACCGCCGAGTGGGGTGAAGACGGATCGCTTACCGTGTGGTGTGCGAATCGAGCGCCGTTTACTGAACGAGCGTATCTTGCAGATCAGCTTGGAATCGATGCGGAAAAAATCAGGGTCATCATTCAAGAGGTTGGCGGGTCGTTCGGTACAAAATCTCAATCAGTTAGTTTTGAATCAGCAGTGTTGGCTCGTGATTCGGGGCGTGCTGTGAAAATTTCGTACAATCGTGACGAGGAGTTCTCGACCAGTACGGTTCGACCTGCTGCACTGATAGAGATCAATGCTGCTGTCGATGATTCAGGGAAGCTCGTCGCTTGGGATTACACCGCTTTTCATGCTGGGGATAATGCGTTCCGAGGTAGACGTGGTGCCGATTCGCCGTACGACTCACCTGCTACTAGAATACGAGTCGCAGACTCGCCTTCGCCGTTGCCCCACGGATCATATCGTTCTCTAGGCGGCGCTGTGAATCACTTTGGCCGTGAAGTGCACATTGAGGCAATGGCGCGTGAGTTGGGAATAGATCCTCTCAAATTTCGGCTCGATAATCTGAGTCTTCCTCGATATAGGCGAGTGCTCAAAGAAGTCGCCGTGATGTGTGATTGGGAGTCTCGTAAATCAGGTGCCGGTGTTGGATACGGACTAGCGGTTGGCTATGATGCAGGGAGCTACGTGGCTCAGGTGGCTAAGGTTGTCGTAACCGACGGAACGATCGTTGTAGAGCGCGTCGACGTTGCGTTCGATTGTGGTCAAGTTTTCAATCCTGACGGCGCGATAAATCAGATCGAAGGTTCTGTAGTTATGGGATTGGGTACGGCTCTTTGGGAAGAGGTTGAGTTCGATGGTGGACGCGTGCTCAACGCGGGATTCGGTGGCTATAGAGTGCCTCGAATCACTGATGTTCCGGAGATCAACGTGAAGTTAATCGACGACCCGTCGAACACGCCGACCGGAGCGGGAGAACCGGGGATCGTACCGATTGCTGCAGCCATAGCGAACGCTGTAGCTGATGCGACTGGCAAGCCCGTTGATCGGTTACCGCTTCAGCCACAGATTTAGGCGTTGGCGCGACGAACAGGCAATCTGTGATGACTGATATGTCCTTAGGTTATTGGTAGCCGGTACGCTCTTCGAGCGGTGTCTCTAAACAGAGATGATTTTTCGCTGGCGGAGAAGTCTTTGACGACTCGTTTGAAGGCGTTCCAGAGAACTGTGTACGAAGTCGACTGGTTATCGACGGGGAA
>CAWVYJ010000029.1:0-24688 GCA_963934365.1 uncultured Dehalococcoidales bacterium
CCTAGCTCGGCGAACCCACGAGTTCTTCGTGCGATGTCGCTGCCTATCATCGGTTACCTCGACCCTGCGTTCTTCGAACTTCTCGATGAACTGACCGGAATGCTTGGGGAGATTTTCAAGACCAAGCAACGAGCATTCGCTGTTGCTGGTGCTGGATCTGCCGGGATGGAAGCCGGACTTGTGAGTCTGGCTTCGCCTGGCGACACAGTAATTATTTGTTCTTACGGTTATTTCTGTGAACGGCAGATCATTATGGCCGAGCGACTTGGGTTCAACGTCGTTCCACTCCGAACAGAGTGGGGTAAGTCGATGGATCCGCAGGTGCTTGCGGAAGCTTTGAAAAAGCATCCTGAAACTCAACTCGTGCTCGGTATTCACGCCGAGACTTCGGTTGGAACCATTCAACCAATTGCCGAGTTTGCTCACCTTGCTCACGAGGCAGGTGCACTATTCATGACCGACGTCGTGACCTCGCTGGCTGGATGTGATCTCAAATTCGACGAGTGGGAGCTGGATTTTGCTTACTCAGGTTCGCAGAAGTGTCTGGCGGCTCCTCCTGGAATTTCTCCGGTGGCTATTTCAGATCGTGCGCTTGAGTACATACGGAACCGTCCTAAGCCGCCAACTTCGTGGTATTTGGATCTTTCATTGATCGCTGATTACTGGGGCCCGGATCACATTGCTCACCACACGGCGCCAGTAAGCATGATTTACGGGCTTCGTGAAGCAGTAGGAATGGCACTTAACGAGACTCTTGAGGTTCGTTGGAAGCGTCATGAGGCGAACGCCGCTGCTTTGCGGGCTGGATTGGTTGCTTTGGGATTGGAATTGCCAATTTCTAAAGACGAGCGTTTAGATCAGTTGACGATCGTGAAGCTTCCGAAGGGAATCGACGATGTGAAGCTGCGCACCCAACTTCTTTCCGAATATTCAATTGAGGTTGGTCGTGGGCTAGGCAAGTTCGCTGGCGAAGTAATTAGGATCGGCCTGATGGGCGAATCATGTGTGCCAGCAAACGTGTTCGCACTACTCAACGCTCTTGAGAAGATTCTTCCTGAGCACGGATACGAGGTTGCTAAGGGAGTTGCATCAGCGGCTGCAAGTGCGCAGTTGGCTGAAAACCCTTCACCCGTCTACACCTCTTAGGAATTCGGCGTTGGTTTTCGGTTGATTAGCTGTGACTAAAGTTCGAGTGCGTATGCCTGATCGAGTAGGTCGACGACGTATCTGACCTTTGTTAATCGAGTATTCGAGTCTTCTTTGGCGACCTCTGTAAGAGCGAAATCCAGTTGCATGGCGCAGCCGGGATTGCCCGTTGCCACGATCTCTGCGCCGGTATCCAAAACATTTCGAGCTTTGCGTTTGCCTAGCTGAGCAGACATCTCACGCTGAGTTAGGGAGTAGGTTCCGGCAGATCCACAGCAAACCGCTGCTTCGCCAAGCTCGATCAACTCTAGTCCCGGAATCGAGTTGAGTATCGCTCGTGGTGCGTCGGTGATTCGCTGAACGTTCAATAGGTGGCACGGATCTTGATATGTGACCTTCACGTTTAGCGTCTTGGTGGGCGCCTCGAATTCGTATTCGACCAGTAATTCATGAATATCTTTGGTTAGCTCGGCAACCTTTTTTGCCTTATCGACATAGTCAGGTTCGTTGTAGAGTAGCTCTCCGTAGTCTTTCATAGCTGCCCCGCAACCGGCCGACGCGGAGACTATTGCGTCAGGATTCGCTGACAAAAATGAATCGATGTTCTGCTTTGCCATCTCGATTGCTGAGTCTGGTTCACCTGAGTGGGTGTTCAGAGCGCCGCAGCAGCCTTGTCCGTCCGTGAGGTGCACTTCTATACCGTTGCGGGTGAGAACACGCACTGTTGCTTCGAGCGTATCGGCGTGTGTTAGCGCCATCACGCATCCTGCCAACATCGCTACTTTCGCCTTGCGAACGCCCTCTGCTGGGTGAACTTGCCCTTTGGCTACGAAGAAATTATCTGATAGCTCGGGCAGATATGCGTCGGCGAGTTCGGCGTCACCGGGAAGGAGCTTCAGCAGACCAGTGCCGCGTGCGATTGTTCGCATTCCTGATTTTTTGTAGAACTTGAGAGCACTGCCCGCCATTCGCAGTTTTACGGGAGATGGCAACATCGTGTTGTAGCCGATAGAGCGTGCGGTGCGTTCGGTAAACGATCGTTTGGTGTGTTGTTCGACTTGCGCTCGTGTCGCTTCCATCAGTTTGCCGTACTCCACGCCTGAGGGGCAGGCCAGTTCACAAGCGCGGCATTGTAGGCACAAATCCCAATGTCCAACTACGGACGGGTTCATGTCGAGTCGGCCTTCGTTGACCGCTTTCATCAGTGCGATTCGACCACGAGGAGACTCAGATTCGAGTCCGGTTTCAAGATAGGTAGGGCATGCCTGAAGGCAGAATCCACAGTGGACACACTTGTACAAATCTGACTCTTGCGGCGCGTGAGGTCCTGAGAATCCTGGGAATGTGCCGGCTGGTCCGACTGACACTGTTGGCTTATCTATCGACATCGAATCGGTTATATCTTTCCTACGAATCGCCCGGGGTTGAGTGTGTTTGTGGGGTCATATTGCGCCTTAATTCGACGCATTAGATCGATCGAACTTCCGACGTCACTGAATACGTCCCTGCTTTGTTTCACGTGCAACGGGCATCGTTCGATTACATAGGATCCCGAGTTCTTTGAAATCTCATCGACGATTATCGTGGTGTAGGCGGAAGCATCTTCGTTATTTTCAGGGTTAGATAGCATTGTCGAAGCTCCGAACCCGAGATCAGATATTGTTGAAATATCGTGACTATGCAAGTTCATAACCTTGGAGCGAGTGGTTGTGGAGGCTGCAAGAGTTGCGAGAGGGCGAGATGTCATTCGTACTGCCAATGTAGAATTTGATTCGGCTTCTTCGAGTTTAGCCCATGCTGAACTTTCGGTAACATCGTTCAGCGCAGTGTAGCCTGTCGCACCGGCGGCGCCAGCTGCACCAACAACCTCGTTGACTTGTCGTTCAATGGAACGAACACCACCGCCGAGTTTTATGAGGAGGGTGGTCACATCGTCAGTGGATACCACTTCTCCGGCTGCCTCTACAGTTTGCTTCGCTAACGGACCAGATATTGCGGAGATTGATTCTGGGAGAAAAAGTCCGTTAACGAGCTTCATTCCAACTTCGTTAGCTGTGATCTCATCATCAAACCAAGCGATGATGGTCTGCTGCTCGGGCGGTAGTGGAAGCAATTTGAACGCCGCCTGCGACACTATTCCAAGCGTGCCGTAGGCTCCGGTGTGAAGACGGTGTAATTCATAGCCTTGCACGTTTTTCACGACTCTTCCGCCGGTTTTGGTGACTGTGCCATCAGCAAGAACGATCTGCATGCCGATCACCCAGTCTCGAATTCCGCCGGTCGAAGATTGACGGCGTCCGGGAGCATTGGAAGCGACCGAACCGCCGACCGTTGCCTTTTCGGGATTACGTACTTCAAAGGCTAATCGTTGGCCTTCTTTGGCTAGCAACGTGTTCAGCTTGCCGATAGTCACACCGGCGTTTGCCACGACCGTCATATCACCGGACTCGTGTTCGGTTTCCCCGATGAATTCAGAGAGATCAATAGCAGTGTCGTAACTCGATGGGATATTACCCACGCCGATACGGGTTCCTCCGCCCCACGGCGTAGCAGATCGACCAGATGTCGTTATTGAGGACAGCGTGTTGGAAAGCTCATCCAGATTTTCTGGACGTTCGATTGATGCGGGAGTGATTCCGTCTAGCGAATGGCTCAATGTTTTTCTCTAACGCTATGCCTTCGACGCGACGGCAGACGTTCGCGGTGTTGAATGCATCTGTGGCTTCCAAGGGGCGGTGTCCCAAAGGTGATCGCTGATAGCTGTAGCATCGTTGATCGCTTCATTTGGAACATCTTCTTCCCACGCAACAAGATTTTGTTGGAGTTGCTCTAAAGTTCGAGCCCCGACGATGCACGCGGATACAGCTGGGTGTGTTCTCGCCCACTTCAGCGCAAGAGCCATCGGAGAAACTCCGTACTTTTCGGTGACCCCTATGAATTTTTCCATTGCATCGAAAGTTGCTTCGTTCCAGTAGGTATTTTTATAGAAATTGGCGGCTCGGAAGTCGCTAGAGAAACGACCTCCACTTGAGGATTCTTCTTTGAAATTGCGATGTTTGCCGAGTAGGAACCCGCCAGCCTGAGGCGAGTAGACCATCGCTCCGACGCCTTCTTCTTGGCAGAGAGGGAACAACTCTCGTTCAGCCTCTCTATATAGCAAGTTATAACGAGGTTGGACGGAGTTGAACTTGCTGAAACTATTCTTGTCTTGCGCCCAAAGTGCTTCTGCTAGCTGCGGACCTGAGAAGTTTGAAACACCGATGTAGCGCGCCTTGCCGGAACGAACAACATCGTTGTACGCCTCAACTGTTTCTTCAATAGGCGTTGTTAGATCCGGGGCGTGAATTTGGTATAGGTCTACATAGTCGGTACCGAGTCGTTTTAACGAATCGTCGATCGCTTGCATCACGTACTTTTTGTTCACACCGACATCGTTCGGATTTGGTCCGACTTGGCTTTTGCCCTTAGTCGCTAGAACTACTTCCGAGCGTCGTGTTTTAATGAATCGTCCGACGTTCTCTTCCGAGAGTCCATCGGTGTATGAATTTGCAGTGTCAATAAAATTCACTCCACCGTCGAATGCTGCGGACATAATGCGGAGAGAATCTTCAGCATTTGTCTGTCCGCCGAAATTATCGGCACCAATGCAGTATTCAGAGATTTTCAGCCCAGTTTTTCCGAGGTTTACGTATTCCATATTGATCGCTTCTTATTTCGCTGCCGAAGATGTGGGTAAAGTGCCAAAGGCTTGTCCGGAATTAGGTGGGTAAGCCATTGGAGCTTGCGCTTCAAACTCGTCAGCTACCGCTCGTACTTCCGCCATCACTTCGTCGGGAACTGATTCTGACCACGCTTCGAGTATGCCCTTCACGTGCTCGACTTTACGAGCTCCGAAAATCGGGGCAGTAACGCCAGGGAATTCTGAAACCCACTGAAGAGCCAATCGAATTGCTGGCTGCCCGTGTTTTTCAGCGATTGCCGTGAATTTTTCAACTGCCGTGAAAGTTGCGTCGTTGAAGTAGCGAGATTTCAGACCGCCACCCTTTGAGTCGTCTCGAAGATCGAACTTAGAACCGGCTACTGCTTTGCCAGATTTGCCGTGCTGGCCTGTCAGCATTCCGCTAGCGAGAGGGGAGTAAGGGATCACTGCGACGTCATGCTTTTCGGCGAACGGAACCATTTCTCGGCCGAGTCCTGGCTGGAGAATGTTGAAAACACTCTGGATTGCCTCGAAGCGGTAGAGATTACGGACGTCAGAAGTCCAGAGTCCTTTTGCAAGCAGCCACGTTGGAAAGTTTGATGCAGCGGCGTATACGATCTTGCCTTGGTGGATCAGATCATCAACTGCACGAAGCGTTTCTTCGATTGGAGTTTCTGCGTCCCACGAGTGGCAGTAAAGCAGGTCGATTCGATCAGTGCGGAGGCGTCGAAGAGATTCTTCAACTGCTCGCACGATGTGATATCGAGAGGCTCCTTGATCATTTACCCCGGGTCCTACGACTGAACGATACTTTGTTGCCAGAACAACCTGATCTCGTCGATTAGAGTCGGCGAGGTAATTGCCGATCATCAACTCAGAACGACCTTCATTGTACGAGTCTGACGTATCGACGAAATTTATACCGCCGTCGAGGGCTGTACTGAGAATTTCATGAGCCGTAGGCTCATCACATCCGTACGGATTTCCGTAGTTGTCGGTTCCCAAACAGATATTCGAAACCTTGGTTCCGGTACGGCCTAGCTTTACATATTCGATAGGAATTGAATGACTCCTGGTGTAATGGGTTTTTAGCGTACTGTTTAGGTGTTTTAGAGATCAATCCATCGAGATTCTTTGACGGATTTATAAGCAGCATCGACTATTTCAGCTGCCTTCAAACCATCGTAAAAACTGGTTTCAACAATTGATTGATCGCCCGCGATGATCGCATCGGCGAATAGTTTGTAAGGCTGAGGGTATTCAGGGCCGGGATCAAGCTGTGCTACTGGGTCGTTAGGCCCGGTTACTCCCAGCATTCCATGTCGACCATCGGTAGTAATTCGCCCTTTTTCTCCGGAGATTTCCACACGTGGTGAAGTCTTGCCGTCTGGGTCGGTTCCGCGTGATGCGAACGACGTGTGGACGACCGCCATGCCGCCGTTCTCCCATTCACACAGGAGACCCGACACGTCAGGCACATCCACATCAACGCCTTCTGGGTTATCGGCGGTTGGTCGGTGCGGGTTCGTGGTGTCGAATGACGCTACAACTCGTTTCACCTCGCCGTTGATGAACCGTAGCATGTCGAACACGTGGATGAGTTCGTACATTGACCCTCCACCGTTCTCAGATCGGAATCGCCAAGTCAGAGTCTCGGGTCGAGCGTCGTACTGGTGTGACATGCCCCACCAAAGGTTCGCATGGTAAATGCGCCCGACGAAATCGTTATCTAGGTATCGCTTGATTCGACCCATCATAGTGTTGCCACGCTGGTTAAAGTTGGTCGAATGAATTACTCTAGCTTTTTCAGCCGCATCGAGCATTTCTTTAGAATCGGTCGCGGTAAGTGCGAGAGGTTTGTCGCAAAGAACGTGCTTGCCAGCAGCGATGGCGTCGAGAGCAAATTCTTTATGAGAACCGGTTGGAGTGATGATGTCGACAGCGTCGATATCATCCATCTTCAACATCTCGTGATGATCAGTGAAGCCGTTCGGAATGTCCCATTTTTCCTGAAACTCGGCTAAAGCTTCGGGATTACGGCGCACGGCCGCGATCACCTCAACATTTTCGAGCTTTGAGAACTGTTCCATGTGGGTGTTGGCGAATCCACCGACACCGATGATTCCAATACGAACTTTTCCGGATTCTGAAGGCACAATCGATCCTTGCTGAGCAACAGAGAGCGTTAGGTAACGGCTTGTTTTTTTTCGAGGTTCTGCGGACGGTTTTTCAACGTTGTGAGGAAGGTCAGATCGTTGAGGCAATCAGTTTAGCTAAATCCGACGGACTAAATTCGTTCAGGGCTTCGTATTTATTGCCAGTCTTGAGTACCAGTGGGGCGGAATGACTCAGCTGTGATTCCGTACGCCTCGCCATGAACTGCGCCACCCGGGAATACTTTGCCGGGATTGAAGCGTTCAGCGAGAGACGGTACATCTATCGGAGCGTCCTTTGGAGATTCACCAATAAATGCCGTGCGAAGCCTCGACATAGATTCGAGATCATTTTTAGTGAACACGAGCGGCATGTAAGCCTGTTTTTCGATGCCGATGCCGTGTTCTCCAGAGAGCGCCCCTCCGGCAGCGACACAGGCTTCTAATATCTTAGCTCCGGCGAGAATTGCCTGCTTTACTTCCGCAGGATTGCGTTCGTTGAAAAGAATCGCTGGGTGAATATTTCCATCGCCGGCGTGGAATACGTTTGCGACGGTGACTTCTAGCTCGGCAGCGATCTGATCGACTTGCTGTAAGACCTCTCGAAGCTTCGTGCGAGGAACCACGCCATCAACGAGGTAGTAAGTTGGAGCGATGGTTCCGTATGCGCCGATAGCACCTTTACGGGTCTCCCAAAGTTTGGCTCGAGTCGCTTCGTCATCGGCTTCACGAATTTCCATGGCGCCGTTTTTGTTGCATATTGCGAGAACGGTTTCGGTTTGTTCTTCGACCGATTCAATTAGCCCATCGACTTCTACGATCAGTACAGCTTGAGCTTCCTTTGGGTAGCCGGGGTGATAGAACGGCTCAACGGCGTCGATTGTGTTGCGGTCCATCATTTCGAGGGCGGCTGGAACCATTCCTGCGGCGATGATCTCCGAAACGGTGTCCGAAGCAGCATCCATAGTGGTAAATGCCGCGAGCATGCTGTGTATCGTCTCTGGCTTGGGCAGAAGCCGTACTGCGATCTTGGTGACGATCCCGAGTGTGCCTTCCGATCCAACAAATGCTCCACGTAGGTCGTACCCAGAAGATTCGCGTTGCGTACCACCAAACCACGTTCGCGATCCATCAGCAAGAACAACTTCGAGTCCGAGTACGTGATTTGTCGTTACGCCGAGGGCAAGACAGTGAGGTCCACCGGCGTTTTCACCAATATTTCCGCCAATAGTGCAGGTCTTTTGGCTGGCAGGATCGGGGGCGTAGAAAAGTCCGAGGTGGCTCACTTTTTGCGATAGGTGGAGATTTATCATCCCCGGCTCGACAATGGCGACTCGGTTTTCGGCGTCGACTTCGATTAGCTTAGTGAGTCGGGTCAGAGCGATTACCACTGAGTTGCGAAGGGGTACCGCACCGCCAGAAAGACTCGTTCCAGCTCCACGAGCGACGATGTATGCCCCGTGCCTATTGGCGATTTTTACGATGGCAGCGACTTCTTCAGATGTTGAAGGGAGTACAACCGCTTGGGGCGACGCTTTGTCGATTGATCCGTCGTATTCGTAGACCAATAGGTCTTCGGCTTTCCAGATGACGTAAGAATCGCCAACTACGTGGGAAAGCTCTGAGATCATCGTCGAACTGACTGAAGTTTCAGTGGGCATGGTTTAATTGTTACACGGGGTTAGTGGCTTACCAAGCCCTAAAAAATCGTTCCTACGCCAGTTACATTTCGGACTATTTCACGGTCTTCCTGATCTCGAATGATCTTTGCGGTCATTTTATCAGGGTCACCCCATTGATCGAGCAGGATTTTGAGCAAGCGCGCCTGAACTTCTGCATGCTCGGGAATGCTGGCGAGGTTCGTGAACTCCTTGGGATCGGATTTCAAATTGTAGAGTTCGAGTTCAGCTGTATCGCCGTGTCCGTAACAGAGCTTCCAATCGCCCGATCTGACCATTCCGAGGGCACGATCGGTACCGTGAGCGAAATGCTCGGAGATCGCAACATTGTTGAGAGTTGAGGTGTCGCCTTCGAGTGCGGGAACTAGTGATTGTCCATCAAGGTCCCATTTAGTGAGGTCGATTCCGGCGATGTCGAGGATCGTAGCGACTGCATCGACGTTCGATACTGCCTCGCCGACGCGCTGACCACCGGCGAATTTGCCGGGCCACGAAATCTGTAGAGGAACGTTCGCAGATTGTTCGTAGAAGCACATTTTTCGCCAGAGACCGTGTTCGCCGAGCATGTCGCCATGATCGGAGGTGTGAACAATTACGGTGTTTTCTGCGAGTCCTTGTTCTTCGAGCACGTCCATAAGGTGACCGATCTTGTCGTCGAGATATGTGCATAGACCGTAGTAGGCGGCTCTTGCACGGGCTATTTCATCGTCAGTCCAGTTTCCATCGAGACCAAACATTTGCCTTAAGCGATTCGCAGACTCTGGAAGTTCATCGAGATGGCCTTCGGGTAAGTCGGGCATATCGACATTGTCGGGGTAGTACTTCGAGAAGTACGGCTCGGGAACGATGAACGGGAAGTGCGGCGCAATGAAACCTACGCACATTGCGAAGGGCTTATCTTGCCTTGCAGGGTCGGAGAGATATTCGACGGCTGCCTTTTCCATAGCATCGTCAGCTTCGATCATGGGACTGACTCCGGGGTCTGCCTCACGTACGCCGTACCAGGGTTCTTCGGCAGTAGGAATGCCGTCCGACCAGCGGTAGTGATCGAGTGGCGCTTCGATGTGCGGATCGCGCGAGAGTTGCTTCTCGAATCCATGAAGCGGATCGGGGCCCACGAGGTGCATCTTGCCGTTCAGAGCAGTGTCATAACCCTCTTTCCGCAACAGATATGGCCAGGTGAGTTTGTCGACCGGTATCGGCTTCGTGTTGTCCCAAACTTCAATGGTAGAAACGTACTGACCCGTCATGAACGATGCCCGAGACGGGATACACAAAGGCGAATTGCAGTAGTTCGCTTCAAAGGTCACACCTTGCTCAGCAAGGCGGTCCATGTTCGGCGTTTCGATGATCGGATGACCGTATGTCGACGAGAACTGAGCTCCGTGCTCGTCGGACATGATTACGAGGAAGTTTGGTTTCGAGTTCGTACCTATTGGAATTCTCTTTTGATTTCAAACTGTTGGCTATGGATGAACCGTTTTTTACTACGGCGTGATGACAGCACGGGTTACCTCACTACCTTTTTGAGTGCCTAGCCATTCGGCAGTTTCGAACGCTTTTCCGATCTGGTCGAGCGGGAACTCGTGTGAAACCACGCTAGTCAGTGGGTACTTGTCGGCGGTTCGTTCTAGGAAGTCGATAGCGTTCGGGATGATCCACGGATCGTAATGCTGAATGCCGTAAAAGCGCACCTGATTGGCAACCATCGTCGAAACGTCGATAGTGGCGAACGAATTAGGAGAGATGTGGCCGACTTCCAGGTAAATCCCTCGCATACGGACCATTTTGAGCCCTTCTTCGACAACGGCAGGGAAACCAACAACTTCTATCACTTTGTCGGCACCGATACCGTTGGTTAATTCCATCACGCGGTCAATACGGGATTCGGGAGTGTCGTACTCGTTCATATCGATCGTGTGCGTGGCTCCGCACTGAATAGCCAGATCGAGTCGAGGTTTTTGGCTATCGATTACGATTACTTTCGAGGCACCGAGTTCGCGTGCGACTGCAGTAGCGTTCACTCCAAGGCCACCAGCACCTTGAACAACGATGTTGTCTCCGAGTCGGACACCACCGAGGTGCAGTGCTTCGTATACCTGCGCTAGAGCGCAATTGATCGGCGCAGCGGCAGCGTCACTGATGGAGTCAGGTAGCTTGAATACGTAGTTTGGGCTTCGCAAGTAGTAGTACTGAGCGAATCCGCCGTTGCATACCGGCCATTCGTCGAGCGGCTTACGACCCATTCGGAACTTGCAGGCTCCGAATTCGCCCCGCAGGCAGTTGTAGCAACGGGCGCAAGGGAAGAAGTAGGAATATGCGACTCGGTCACCTTCTTTGAGCGGTCGACGCATTGAGTCAGTGGTGATCTTGTCGCCCATTGCGGCAACTTCACCCATCATCTCGTGACCAAATACAAAAGGATCACGCGGTGGCGCACCTTCGGGGATGCCGTCACCACGCCACATGTGGAGGTCAGATCCACAGACGCTTGTTGCTTTTACTCGAATCTGAATCGCATCCCGTTCAAGCTCAGGGAGTGGAAGTTCTCGCATCTCCCAGCTTTTGTCGGCGTCGTGCCAAACTGCTGAAGTACCCATCTGTGCCATCGTGATCTCCTGAATGATTGCCCGAAGTATTCAATATGCGTCTAGTGAATTTCTTGCGGCGAAACCGATGGCAAATAATCTATTCCCGTTCGCACGAAGTCACAATAAGCGGCAAGACCAATATTTCGGTCGCCCAGTTGGCAATTTCAGAGAATAGAATTTTGCTGCCGGTATTCGTGCACGTGGATTTCGGCTCTTCAAGTGGTGCGGATAAACGCATAAAAAGTGAGCAGGACCGAATGACAATATCGAACTGGCGATCGCGAGCAGGTACAACATTCCAGACTGAAAAACGGCCCGCTGCGGGCTCAAAAGGTGTGGTCGTAACCAATCACCCGCTGGGATCGGCTGCTGGATCTCAGATGCTTTTGGCGGGCGGGAATGCTGTTGACGCTGCCATCGCTTCACTTTTTGCCCTCACAGTTGTCGAACCGATGATGGTCGGTATCTTCGGAGCAGGTCACATGAATGTTCGACTTGCGAACGGCGAGCATCACGTCATCGACGGATACACCACTGCTCCCGCAGCTTCTACCGAAGACATGTACACGCCGGTAGCTGATTCGGGTTCTGATTACTTAAAGAGTGTCGGCGATCTGAGTTCGATCGGGTATCTGTCGATTGGTGTTCCGGGCAATTTGAAGGCGTGGTCAGAGGCATTGGCAGAGTGGGGGACATTGTCGCTTGCTGAGACTATGGAACCCGCAATTAGGTTCGCTTCTCGAGGGTTCAAAGCCAGCGAGTATCTGCACGACACAATCGTGCAAATGAAAGATGTGATCAGCAAATTCCCAGAAACGGCTGCTACTTACTTACCTAACGGGAAACCTTTGCAGCCGGGTGATCACGTTGATCGTTCGGACTATGCCCGAACATTGCGGGCAATATCGGAAAACGGGCCGGATCATCTTTACAACGGCGCACTCGGAAATATCGTTTGCGACTATCTGAGTCGAAACGGCGGAATTATTACTACTCAGGATCTATCTGACTATAAGACAGTTCGGCGAAAGCCGATCAAAGGCGAGTATCGGGGGTACGAACTGTTTGGCCCGCCACCCCCGTCAGCGGCTGGTGTTCACATCACAGAGATGTTGAATATTTTGGAAGAGTTTGACGTTGCTGAACTGGGGTTCGGCACGGCTGATTCGATTCACCTATTGGCAGAATCGATGAAGAAGGCGTTCGCTGATCGAAATCGATATACGGGGGATCCTGAATTTGTCGAAGTGCCGGTTTCTCGGCTGATTTCGAAGCACCATGTCGAAGATTTCATCGACAGTATCGACTTGGATAAGGCGTCGTCTGAGATGGAGCCTGGATCGAACGAACCGGATCACACGACTCACATTACTGTTGCTGATTCAGATGGAAACGTTGTTTCTGCAACACAGACGATCAACGAATTGTTTGGATCGAAAGTGACAGTTCCTGGTACTGGAATGCTGTTGAACAACACGCAGCAGATGTTCGATCCACATCCGGGCACCGCTCTATCTGTTCAGCCTGGCAAGCGCGTTACGAGCAGTATGGCCCCGATGATCGTCATGAAAGAGGGATTGCCAGAGTTTGCATTAGGCCTTCCCGGTGGCGTGAGGATTTTTACCTCGGTTCTACAGGCAATTGTGAATCTAATCGACCACGGGATGTCTGCGCAGGAAGCCGTCGAAGCTCCGCGTATATGGACTCAGGGGCAAGATGTGGAGATTGAGGTCGAGGTGCCAAACTCTGTTCGATTGGAAGTAGCTGCGAAAGGACATCGAGTGACTCCGGTGAATGCGATAGGCGGAGGAATGAACATTGTGCGGTTCGAGCCAGGTGGAATTATTTCTGGCTCTGCTTGCTGGAGGGCTGACGGTCACGCCGTTGGGATTGGCGGAGGGCACGCTCGACCAGGCGTCAGATTCCGACCTCTCGCTGGGGATGAAGAAATCACTGCGGACGATGTGTTGAATCCGCAAATCGATGATGACTCTACGCGCACTCCAATTAATCCGGAAAGTATGAACGAAACCAAGAATGATGGAGACGAAGATCAAAGTGCCTAATCACCAACTCATCTGTGTGGATTGTTCGTCAATGCAAGATCCTTCTGTCACCGATTTGTATTGCTCCGAGTGTGGTGGACTGTTCACTATCGAATATCTGGATGCTCCGGATGGGACGATGCCTCGATTGCCGATGGATGAGCCGTTACATTCAAATTCACTGGGTGAAGGTAATACACCACTGGTCTTTCTGGAAAAAATTTGCGAGGAATTGGGACTGGGGTCACTCTGGGCTAAGCTTGAATTCATGGCTCCAACAGGTTCGTTTAAGGACCGCGGTTCGGCAGTTCTCACTACGATGGGGCGGGATTTAGGGGTGACCGAATTCATTGAGGATTCATCTGGGAACGCAGGGGCTTCGCTCTCTGCTTACGGTGCAGCGGCGGGTCTGAAAGTGCATGTATTTGCTCCTGCCAGTGCGGCTAGCGGAAAGCTGGATCAAATTCAGGTTTTTGGTGCGAGTCTTTACAAAATCGAAGGTCCTCGTCAGGCTGCTACAGAAGCTGCGGAAGAGTTCATGAAAGACCGCGGAATTGTTTACATGTCGCACAATCTGAGTCCATATTTCTCGGAAGGTATGAAGGCAGCCAGCTACGAAATAGTAGACGTATTGGATGACGGAATAGATCATGTCGTTTTGCCTGTGGGAAATGGTTCGCTACTGATCGGTATGGTTCGTGGATATCAAGAACTATTTGAAACAGGAATTATTAGAAGAATCCCCAAATTCCACGGTGTTCAAGCCAATGCAGTACGCCCAGTTGTGGCTGCATTGAACGGGGAACAGTGGTCGCATGATGATGTACAACCAACCAACGCTTCAGGAATTGCGGTGTCAAAGCCGCCGCGACTCAAAGAGATGATCGAAGCGATTCGGGTAACAGGCGGTTCAGGAGTCACTGTTTCTGAAGAATCCTTGACCGAATGGCAGACAAGATTGGCTTCGTCAGAAGGGGTGTTCGCCGAGATGACTTCGTCCGGCGCATTCGCTGGATTGGCGCAGTTGATCGAGTCAGGTGTGATCGAACGAGACTCGAACGTTTGCGTCCCGATCACTGGAAGTGGTCTCAAAGAGCCACTTAATAAGTAACTTCACAGCCGCTAGCTGTTGATCTGATCGAACACTTTTTCGAAACCGGCAACTGCGCCTTCGATGACCCAATCGTCAACACAGTAGGACGCTCGGAAGTACCCGGGTGTGCCAAATCCAACACCAGGAACAACCAGAACGAGTTCTTTTTGCAGCTGAGCAACAAACTCGGTGTCGTTAGGTATTGGCGATTTTGGGAACACAAAAAAGGCTCCATCAGGTTTCACGCATTCGTATCCGATTTTGGTGAGCGCTCCGTATAGCAGGTCTCGCTTCTTCCGGTAGATGTCGACATCTACCGTTTCTCGCTGTAAGGCGGCAACGACGCGCTGCATTAACGCAGGAGCGTTAACGAACCCGAGGGTGCGGAGCGAGAAGTTTAGCGCATCGAGTAGATCCGGATTCCCGGGATCGTTCGGGTTCACAGCGATGTAACCGATTCGTTCACCGGCGAGGCCAAGATCTTTCGAGTGAGACGTTGCCACGATCGATCGTGGATGGTGTTTGAAGATAAACGGGTAGGGCGCATCTGTGTAGATGAGCTTTCGGTACGGCTCGTCGGAGATCAGATAGATCTCGGTTCCGTACTTCTCTTCTGCCCGGTGTATTGCCGCTCCGACCGCGGCTATAGATTCTGCTGGGTAGATCACCCCTGTGGGATTATTTGGTGAGTTGATGATTACGGCGCGGGTTCGAGGGCCAATCGTTGCTTCCAGCGATGTGATGTCGGGAAGCCAGTTTTCGTCGCAGGTGGCGATTTTCGATACGCCGGTTTGGTGTTCAACGTAGAACACGTATTCACCGAAAAACGGGGCTATGAGAACGACTTCGTCGTCTTCGTCGAGGATCGATCGAAGTATGGTATTGATTGCACCTGCGGCCCCGACCGTCATCAGAATTTCAGATCCAGTGAACGGAGTGCCGGACTCTTCAGCCAGAACTTCGGCGACTTTTGCACGCACTTCAGGGAATCCACCGTTGGGCATGTATCGGTGAGTACCACGCGTTTCTTCGTCAATCAGGCGCTGTAGTTCTGTTTTGAACTCGGTTGGCGGTTCTAGAAGTGGGTTTCCGAGAGAAAGATCGAACACGTTCTGTTCTCCGTGAATTTTTCTCAGCTCGAAGCCTTGTTCGAACATTCTTCGGATCCACGAACTGTTATTCATCTGTTCTCGAACTTTTCGAGATATCGCCATTCGGGCTTCCTTAGATTATTGTGAACTTACTGAGCAGCGGCTATCAACTTAGCTGGATTTCTCGTCGTTGGTTGCAGAAGATTCGGTCTCGGAGTCCTCAGTGTCATCATCGTCTGGGTCGGGCTTATCTTCTTCTTTCTTCTGGCCAATTTTGAAGAAATCTTTCATGAACTGAGGCCCACCAGAGTAGGGGTTGTCGACTACATATGTATTGGCGATTTTATCGTGCCAACCTTGACGTTTAGGATCAAATATCAGCCAGAATATACCGACACCGGCGGCTAGGAACGATACGAGTTTACCGATCATCTCTCTTGGAATAGCAGCAGGTCCAGGTGTTCTGCCATCTTCGTCGACTACAACGATTCCAGCTACCCATTTGCCGGGAGTTCTGCCCCAGAGAATGGTCGGGATGATGAAGTAGCCAAAGAAGAAGATAAGGTCAGGTGCAACCGCTTCTTCGCTGAAGATGTTTCCGTTTGCGACCGGAGCGATTGTGTAAATGATCATCATGATCAACCCAAGGTCGATCGTGAAAGCGTACAAACGACGCATCGGACCAGCGAAGATCATTGGGTAAATCGTTGGGCCATCGGGTTTTTCACGAGTCTCTTTAGATTTCGTCTTTTTGTCGGTCTTGTCTTGTCGGTCGGCTTTATAGCGAAAGGTTGTCGGGCGCTTCCGCGGATTACCGCGTTTCTTTGTTCCAGAAGGCATATATAGCCAATATTACGGCTCAGTGGCTTCCACGGCACTACAATCTGGAATTAGAATCGGCGCCATAGTCACTATTTTTTTAAATCGTTTGCTTTACTAAAGCGAACGACTTATAGGAGTTTCCACATGGTAGGCAGGCTCGAAGGCAAGATTGCACACATTACAGGCGGCGGTTCCGGACTTGGCGATGCGATGGCGCACCTGTTCGCATTAGAGGGTGCTCGGGTTGCCGTTTCCGATCTAAAACTAGAGGCAGCTCAAAGCGTCGCTGGCTCTGTTGTTGCGGCCGGCGGAGATGCAATCGCACTGGCAGGCGATGTGTCGAAGCGGGAAGACTGCGAACGAATGATCGCCGATACAATATCGAAACTAGGTGGGATCGACGTTTTGGTAAACAGCGCTGGAGTTACTCCACGCTACGCACCCAAAGAGTGGGATTTCGAGCAGACGTGGGACTGGGTAGTGAGCGTCAATCTCAAAGGTACGATGATGATGTCTCGGCTTGCCGTCGATCACATGAAGACCCAGAATTCGGGTTCTATTGTGAACATGGCGTCGATTATCGGTCTTGTCGGCTACGCACAGGGAATAAGCGACGGATTTAACCCGTATCCTCACACCAAGGGCGGCGTTGTGCAGATGACTCGCGACATGAGCATTGCGCTTGCAAAGCAGGGCATACGGGTGAATTCGTTATGCCCTGGCTTTACTTACACACCGCTTGTTAGCACCTTGGTTGAAGATGCCGATATGCACGAGCGCCTGAAGTCACTTCACCCGATGGGGCGACTAGGCGAACCAAAAGAGATCGCCAATGCAGCGTTGTTCCTTGCCTCCGACGAGGCATCGTTCATTACTGGCGTGAATTTGCCTGTTGATGGTGGTTATACCGCTCAGTAGGGCTTGGCGGTCATGACCTAGAAGATTGATGCTGGGTCGACGACCGAGAGGAGCTTTCGGTTTTCGACCAAGCGTTCTAGATTACTAAGTGCGAATATAACGGCTCGTTCATTGCCTTCACCGGTACCGCCTGCCCAATGAGGTGTGACGATCGACGTTGGCATGTCTAGCAGTGGATTGTTTGGATCGGTTGGCTCTTCTGCGAGAACGTCGAGCCCTGTGCCAGCAATTTCGCGATCTTGTAGTGCTTTGATCAGATCCGTCTCGTTATGTACTGGACCGCGGCAGGTGTTGATGAAAATGGCTGTCTTCTTCATGAGACCAAATTCGCGTGCACCCATCATGCCTCGAGTCGAACTGTTCAATGGAACGTGAACGGTAACAATGTCGCTGACTCGCAACAAGTGATCCAATTCGACAGCTTGAGCACCTAGCTCTTGATCTCGGCCTGGCATCAGTTCTACTACATCGTGATAAATCACTTCGCAGTCGAATCCGGAGAGTCGTCGAGCAACCTGTCGTCCGATGTTTCCGAATCCGATGATGCCAATTGTTTTTCCATTGATTTCAGTACGGACTGGTAGTTGGTCGACGCCGTCCCGCCAATTGCCGTCTTTCGTGTTGCTCCATGATTCCATCATTCGCCTGTAGACACTGAGCATTAGAGTTATGGCGTGTTCAGATACGGAAATGGCGTTCGAACCGCCGTTGTTTGCAGTGCTGATACCTAGTTTGCTTAATCCAACCACGTCGACAGAGTCATACCCCGCCGTCAGAAGTTGTACAAGTTTTAACTTGGGGAGCTGTTTAGCTACGTCCAGTGGAATCGATGCGAGCCAAGGAACTGCAGCGTCTGCATCTTTCAGTGCTTCGATCAATTCACCCGGTGATGCGGTGGGATCGGCGATAACTACATTTACGCTGTCGGGAGCGTGCTCGTTCAGCAGATCCCAACGTCGTTGGTGTTCGGCAGTGGCGAGATTGGCAAGAAAGGCGATTGTGGACATTTAGAGATAGGATTCCGTGTGGTGTAGGTACTGTAGTTGAAATCGTGCGGAAGTGTACCGCCGATGTTGGGCGATTGGTTGAGCGGGTCTTTCTAAACTAGGCGGGCTACGCGTATTCCTGACTTGTAAACATCTTTTACTTTCCAGAGTGCGTTTAGATCGGCAGTGGGGTCGCCAGCTACAACTAAAATATCACCCGGACGACCAGCCACCAACGTTCCCGCTTGATCGCCTACGGCAATCGATTCTGCGGCATGGCTGAGTCCTGTCACCAAGGCTTCGGTCGTTGTAAGCCCAGCTTTGGTCAGCGCAATCATTTCTTTTACAAATTCACCGGGCGGGTACGCTCCCCACGGTGAGTCACTGCCAGCGATCATTCGTACGCCCATGTTCACCAGCTTGTTCACTGAGTCGACTCGAGTTTCTAGCGATTGCCTTGATTCGTCGATGCTGGCCTGTTCTTCTTTGGTTAGCCAGCCGCGCTCGTATCCGATCCGTTCGGTCAGCTCGATGCCGGATTGGACAACGTGCAATGTTGGGTTCACCCATGCTTTTGCTGCAGCGAGCTGCTCTGCGAGGGGTTCGTTGAACTCGTACATTCCGGTTTCGTCTTCGAATACGCAGTGAATGATCATGTCGACACCGGCGTCGAGAGCGTTCTTGATGCCCTGCATCGAGGCACAGTGTGCTGCGGTTAGTTTTCCGAAACGGTGAGCCTCTTCGACTATTACCGCCATCTCCTCGACGGTGTAGGAGGCTTGAAGTGGATTCGACGACCATGTCGACCCACCGGTTGCCATGATCTTGATGAAATCGGCGCCTTCTTTGATCAGTTTGCGAACTTCAGATCTAACGCCTTCGACTCCGTCAGCTTCCGAGCCGCAATACCAGAAGTGACCACCTGTGATCGTGATTGGTCGACCTGACACGACCATTTCAGGTCCTTCAGAAAGTCCTCGTTGGATTCCTTCTTTTAATGAGAAACCAACTCTATTTTTAGCTCCGTTTTCACGCGCTGTAGTTACGCCCGCGTGAAGGAATGTGCGGGCGTTTTGGAGGGCTCGCATGAGTAGAATATCATCTTGTTCATTTCCAGTGATATCACCGTGGGTACCATCGCCGGGGGCCATCATATGAGTATGCCCATCCACTAATCCAGGGAGAATCGTTGCGTCGCCGTAATTTTTTATATTGAGGTTTGCACCATCTGGTGCGGAAAGCTCACCGACAGCACCAATTGCCGCGATTTGCCCGTCGTTGAGCAGAACTGCCTTGCCTGAAGAAGCAGGTGAGCCAGTGCCGTCGAATATTCGTGCGGCTTTGATCAAGGTGAATTCGTTGGATTGATTTGTTGCCAAGTGATCTCTCCGAGGGGAAATGCGTGTGTATTACGTAAAGTTGTTTCACATGGATACGTTTCGCGCAATCAGAGAGTACGGTCGAATAGCTAGATAACGCCTAGTTCGACGAGGGTCTTCTCTAGAACAATCTGTGAAATGAACTGGTGGCCGATCATGCCAGAATCTTGTGCGGCTTCAACGTTCACCACTAGGTCGTCGATGAAAAGAATTTCTTCTCTTTGGACGTTTGATTTAGTGAGCAGTGAGTCGTAAAACTCAGACTCAGGCTTCATTGACCTTACTTCGTAGGAGACGATAACAGGATCTAGTTTGGAACTAAACGGCAGGAATTTTGCGGCTGATTTCCAGTGCGGCTCGCTCGTGTTGGAAACTAGAGCGATTCGATGGTTTTCAGCTATTCGAGCGACAAGTGGAAACATACTTTCGCTTGGAATGAGAACACTGTCGTAGATCTGGGTAAATTCATCGAGAGGCATATCGATGCCGAGGGCGGCTAAGGCTCGTACTGCGTGTTCGTAAAAGGTGACAACGCCGCGTTCAAACTTTTGCTTTTGATCCGGGCCAAATACGATCTCGTAGACGTCTTCCCATCGTTTATCACAGAGTTCAGCAAGTTGTTTGGATGCAGGTATTTCGTCGACATTACATAAGACGTTGCCCAGATCGAATGATACGAGGGTTATCGTTGGTTTCATTGTTATTTTAACGTTGTGTTCAGTTCGTGTGAAATGTTGGCGAGCATGTCTTGAAGTTGCTTTGTCGTTGCGTCTAGGGGTGGGTTGGCGCCCATTTTTACCAGCACAGTTCGTAAATATTTAGGGTCATCGTAAGATTTACCCGTGTTCTTAATCTGGCTCGCAGAATCAGGATTTAGGATCGATTCGGCCTTCTCTGGGAAAATTTCAGCGAGCTCTTTATCAGGAAGGGCTTTGAGCACTTCTATGGGAAGATCTCGTTTTGGATCTGATTGCCCGTCGCTAGTACCCATAGTCGACTTTTGATCGCCTGAATCATCTTGATTCGAAGCGACTATCGCAAACGTTATTCCGACCACGAGTCCGATTACAACTGACAGTGCGATAACGATCTTCACAAACTTAGATTCCTAGTGCGGGCTGCCGACTATTCGTGTCTGAGCGCTTCGATTGGGTTAAGAGAAGCTGCTCGAACTGCCGGGTAGATTCCAAAGAACAAGCCAACTGCGACCGATACTGCAAGTGCAATGAATGCAATGTGGGTTTCGATCACTGTTTCTATGATGTCACCATCGACGGACGCCCCGTCACCGAAGTAAGCGACTGTCCAGCCGATAAGCACACCTAGTATCCCCCCACCGAATGTCATCAGAACGGCTTCAGCTACAAACTGTAATAGGATGTCTCGACGTTTAGCTCCGACGGCTCGGCGTATACCGATTTCTCGGGTTCGTTCTGTTACAGACACCAACATGATGTTCATGACTCCGATTCCTCCAACCAGAAGCGAGATCCCTGCGATCGATCCAATAAGTATTACGAACGTTCCCTCTGTTCCCTCAAGTGTTTCTATGGTGTCTTGCTGGGTAGTGATAAGAAAATCGTCGTCGTCATCGACGCCAAGTTCGTGGCGTAGTCGAAGCACGGTAGATATATCGGTTCGGGCGTCATCAACGGTGCTCTCTGACGTTGCGAGGGCATTGATCGATGAAACGGAGATCGAATCGACCGGGCCTTTGCCATTGTTCATTCGATAGTGTGCCGTTGTGATTGGGATTAGAACGGAGTTGTCTGGATTGAATAACGAACTTTCCTGACTTTCCAACACGCCGACAACTGTGAACTCGCGTCCTGAGATTTTTATAGTTGCTCCAATCAGGTCTCTTTGTGCGAACAGAGTTTTCCTGGTTTCAGAGCCAAGAATCGCTACGTTCGAGATGTTTGCGACATCGGCATTCGAGATATTTCGACCCGATTGAATCATTAGGTTTCGGGCTTCTAGGTATTCGGCTGTTATGCCTACTCCACTAACAAACATGTTTTCTGAACCGAAAGTTGCTGCTCCTGAGAACGAGTTTTCGGGGGCTACGAGCCGGACATCAGGAGCAAAGACATCGTCTTTGAGAGCTAGAGCGTCGGCTAGGCTCAGGACATCAGAGTTCCCTCCTCCACCAAAAAAGGCGAATCGAAGTGCCTGTGCTCCGGGACTAACAGTTATTAGATCGGTCCCAAGATCGGAAATTCGTGATGTTACCGAGACTTGCGCACCTCGCCCAACTGCCATCATGGCGATCACGGACGAGACGCCGATAACGATCCCCAGAAGAGTTAAACCGGCTCTGAGTTTGTTGGCTCCAATAGAAGATAGAGCAGTTGTCAGCAGGAGACTGGCGTTCATTCTGACGTCTCAGAACTTACGTTGAGATTGGTGATGGGGGTATCGTGGTCTGTCACGATCCTATCTTCGACGATTCTGCCGTCACGGAATGCAATCACACGCTTCATGGCTTCAGCTACCTCGGGGTCATGAGTGACCACAACGATTGTTTTGCCATCGACTTCATTGAGTGACCGAAGCATCTTGATCACTTCACTACTAGATTTTGTGTCGAGGTTGCCCGTTGGTTCATCCGCAAGAATTAGTTCTGGATTTTTGACCAACGCACGGGCGATACCGACGCGCTGCTGTTCTCCACCCGACATCTGCATTGGTCGATGGTCGTATCGTTCGGACAGACCTACTCGGTCAAGGGCAGTTCTTGCTGCGGCTCTGCGATCCTTGCCGCTGTATCCACCCGAATATTTTAGGGGTAGCTCAACGTTGCTGAGAGCGGTCTCTCGTGGTAACAAGTTGTAGCTTTGGAACACGAATCCGAGCTGACGTGAGCGAGTTTCTGCAAGTTGGTCGTCAGATAAACCAGAAACATCTTGTCCGTTGAGTACGAATCTTCCCGACGATGGTTGATCGAGACAGCCGAGCGTATTCATCAACGTCGATTTGCCTGAACCAGATGGTCCGATGATCGCGACCATCTCACCTTGATCGATGGTCAGACTGATGCCATCGAGGGCTCTTACCACGTAAGTTCCGATTTGAAATTCACGCGTGACTTCGGTCAATTCGATGACTGGAACAGGTTGGATGGTGTTCGTGGTCATCGACCGCCGCCAGGTTGTCCAGTGAATCCGCCCCCAGATAGGCCACGCGGAATTCGGATAGTGCCGCCGCCGCCGAACAATTGCTGGAGTGGGTCGACAGAATCAGCGATTGTCATCAAGACTTCTTGACCTTCGGTGAGACCAGACTCAATGACTACCCAGAAATCGTCGCTAGCTCCAAGTGTGACCTCAGTTGTGATGAAGCCGTTTTCAGTAACGACGTCTACAGTTGATAGTGTAAAACTGCCGCCAATAGCTTGGAGTGGGACGAGTAACGCGTTATCGATCTGATTCAGTACGATAGTCACCGTAGCACTGAGTCCTTCGATGAGATCGACGTCATCTGGTGGTATTAGCGCGATTGTAAGCGGGAATTCAATCACACCTTGCAGGTTCACGCCGTCACCTATCTCGTCTACCAGTCCTTCCAGAATTTGATCAGGCAAAGCGTCTAAAGTCACAGCTACTTTATCGTCGATTTTTAGCGAAAGAACGTCGATTTCATCGACGGTGCCCTCGACTGTGATTACTGTCGGGTCGAGTATGTCGATTGTCGGAGTGGCTCTGTTGACTATGTCACCTGGCGCCACAGATATAGACGAGATAATTCCAGCAAACGGAGCTGTCAAATTCACCGCCGCCAGTTCGCTGCGGGTGTTGTCGAGATTAGCGCTCGCCTCATTTACCGTTGCTGTAGCCTGTTTGATCTGAAGTGCATCGAGCACACCAAACTCTGCCAAAGTGGTCTCAGCATCTTTTTCTAGTTCAATCTTTTCAGCTAGTGTCGCAGTGAGAGCATCGATGTCGACGTCATTCACACTTTTGGTTAAATCTTTAACAGCGGTCTCAGCATCTTTTTCTAGTTCAATCTTTTCAGCTAGTGACGCAGCAAGAGCATCAATATCGATGTCGTTCACTATCTCGACTACTTCTTCAGCCGCAGTTTCGACAGATTCTTGTGCAGCATCGATGAGGATTTGCTGTGATTTCACTGCAGCGAGTGCATCGTCAAGTGCTTCGACATGTACTTTTTCAGCTGTGACTTTCACTTCCCAAGCGTCGTCGATCTCCGCGCTAGGACACCGGGCGGTGAGCGAAGTGGTTTCGCAGTTGGTGAGGATTGGGTAAGGCGTCAAATGAGTCCACACCCAAACAACAGACTCGTTCCAGGGCGTTTCCAGATCGTCTTGTGGACTATCGGCTGTTGCAATTGACTCACTAAATATGTTGTCTACGGGGCTTCCCCAATTTTTGAAGAGTATCGACGGTTCTAGTGATCGGTCTGCTTTGGTCACAATGCTGCCGAACCAACCTGAAATCTGTGATGAGTAATCATTTACGGCTTCATCCAATACTTCTTGGGCTGCAGCTACTAGTTCGTCTTGTGCTTCGGCATCGTCATCTGCGGTTAATAAGGCATCAGTCAAGGCTTCATTAGCGTCGCTCAGTTTGTCTTTGGCTTTAATTAAAGCCGGGCTATCGGTGTTACTGCCTGTTGTGTATTCAGCAAGAGCCGAACGTGCGTCCATTGAGTTAACTCTGGCATCCGCCAGATTAGATTCTGCAACTGCTATTTCTAGCGAAGATGCTCCGTTGATTAGATCGGTTAGATCTTCACCGGCGTTGATTGAGTTAACTCTGGCATCCGCCAGATTAGATTCTGCAACTGCTATTTCAAGTGAAGATTCTCCATTTAGTAGATCGGCGAGGTTTTTACTTGCATCTTGTAGTGCTATTTCGGCGTTTGCAACGGAAGATTCGAGTGCGGCGATAGTTACGTCGTCAAGAAGAATAAGTAACTGACCTTCAAAGACAGACTCTCCTTCTTCCACTAATAGCTCTGCAATAGTTCCTGAAATATCGAACCGTAGACTTTCAAGTTCAGGAAATGTTACTGAACCAGATGCAGTGACATCGTCGAGAAGCGTGCCGCGTTTTACAGCGACGG
>CAWVYJ010000030.1:0-24197 GCA_963934365.1 uncultured Dehalococcoidales bacterium
TCCACACCCAAGTCAAGTACGAATATCTTAGTAAAAAGCCTTGGGAATTCATCAGCACCTAACCTGATGACGGATTCGAGCACTGCTTCAACATTTCTACACACTCTCTGAACAGGTTCCACACATTCATTTTCTAAATTTGGTTGTAGGCAATCAATCAGTTAGGTCAATCGACCAAAGGTATAGAAAATGTTCAACAGAAAAATTACCCTCGGCGTAACCGCAGGACTCCTCGGAGCATTCGCCCTTGCAGGAGCGGCTTTCGCTCAAGAGGGCCCGGTAGACGGTGAGAAGCCACTGGATTCGATCAAGGACCGAGTCGCTGAAATCCTCGGCATCGATCGGGAGTCCCTCGACACCGCAATGAGAACTGCTCGAGAAGAGCACCGCGAGGTATTGCAGGACAAGCGATTAGCAAACCTCGTAGAAACAGAAACTATTACACAGGCACAGGCCGACGAGATCGAATCTTGGAAAGACTCGAAGCCTGAAGTTATCGACGATCTGATGAAGCTCGGACGCGGTCACGGCACTGGCGACGACGTAAGCATCAAAGCTAGAATTGCAGCACTCGTTGATCAGGAAGTCATCTCGCAGTCTGAAGCTGATGCAATAACTGCATGGGCCGAAGCCAAGCCCAACTATCTCAACGATCTCCGTGAAGAGCTAAAGGGTGGTCGAAATGGCGAAGGCCGACATGGTCGACAGCGTCACGGACGCCATAACCGCGTCGTACCCGAGGCTCGGGACCAAGGACGTGGACCAGGATTCAACCAAACTACCCCTGAGGCTGGCTCCGGCACGTCGTTCACTCTACCGAACGGTGATGAAATTAGCGTTTAGTCCGTACTAACCAGACCTCCTACAAATGGCGCTCTTCGATTTATAGAGGAGCGCTTTTTGCGTCTAGCTCAAACGATTTAGAGAATTATTCGTACCGACACCCAATCGCCAGAAGTCTAATATGTTCGGAGTAAATTATTCGACGATTCTGAATCGGTAGAATCATCGGATTGAACTTGAACCTAAGATCGGATCAGGAAATTCGCACATGGCTCAAAGCTCGAACAACAAAACTCAACGACTTCAACAGTGGTTCGACGACCAACCAAGGTGGGATCGCGCCTCCTATGGAGAGTTCATGCACGTCGGTGGTAACCAGACGATCTTCCGTATCGCTCTTGAAGATCAAAAGATAACCACCGAAACTAAAGTACTCGATACCGCCTGCGCAGTTGGCGGAAACGCTCGATGGATGGCGTCTTTGTACGGATGCCAGGTGTACGGGAACGACATCGATGAGCAAGCCCTAACGGTCGCTAGAGATCTTGCGGAAATCGAGAATATTTCCGAACTTTGCACATTCGTGAAGGCTTCGGTTGAAAATCTACCGTTCGACGACAACTCGTTCGACATGGTTATAACCACAGACGTTTACGACCCTGCTGAAGTCAAACGGGTTCTAAAACCCGGTGGAAGTTTCATTGTTGTTTCGTTGTTTGAAGATCCCAAAGTCACGCCCCTTCAGCTCGCTGAAAGTTGGGGACTTGAACTAGAAATACCGCTAGACGTTACTGACCTAGCTTTCGCATTCAACCGAGCGAAAGAAACAGAGGCGCGGCTACTTCACGAATCCGGGATGATCGGCGCACGTGAACTAATCGACATCATGAATGAAAGCATCGTTCCGTATACCCTCGGCGGCCGCCACTACATTCTGCGACTACGCAAAAACTAACATACTGACGATTACCCTTAACTCCTCAATAAATAGATGACCAATAACACTACCGATCAATACCGTGGCATCTACGGAATACCCGCCACTCCGTTCAATGAAGACGAAACTCTCGACATACGCTCATTAGAAAGCGTTCTTGAGTTTTCAGTAGAAAACGGCTGCCATGGGATCGTGATGCCAGTAATGGCGAGCGAATACCAAGCACTAACCGACACTGAGCGAAAACAGGTATTCGATCTCACAACCAAAGTGGTTGCCAACCGTATTCCAACGGTTGCAGGTATTTCTGGTATATCGAATATTCACTCGATTGAACTGGCGAAATACGCAGAAGGTGCCGGGTTCGATTCGGTGATCGCCATGCCGCCGTTCAACATCTCGAGACCATCTACGGACGAAGTCAGAAACTTCTTCGAACTACTCAGCGATGCCGTAAATGTTCCGATCTGGATTCAGAATCACTCGTTAGGTGCACCGTTCAATGCGGAACAACTAGCCGACCTCTGCAAAAACGTTGAAAACGTGAGCTACGTTAAAGAAGAAACTATATTTGCGGCACAACTAACGACCGCCTTACTCGATCAGGCTGGAGATTCGGTCAAAGGCGTTATGGGCGGGATGGGCTGTAAGTTTCTGATTTCCGAATTCAATCGCGGAATGTGCGGGAACATGCCAGCATCTCACTTTGGCGATATCCACTCTAAGATGTGGAACCTGCTCGATGACGGATACGAGTCTGAGGCGAGAGAGATTCACACTCGTATGGCGCCCCTCAACAACTACGAAAGCCTTTACGGCATGCGAGCGTTCAAAGAAATTCTCTATCGCCGAGGCGTTATTACGTCCCCAACCACCCGATCTCCCGGCAAAAGCAACTTAGACAACTACGATCTGGCCGAGTACGACACTCTGCTGACGTCTATCGATGACCTAATGACATGGAAGGCCTCCTAGACCTTTGAAAATAGAAACTATTGATCTCTTTTACGTCGCACTTCCGAAAATCACACGAACCGCCGATGGCACGCAGGACTCCCTTGTAGTTCGTGTTCGAACGGACAACGGCCTTGAAGGCTGGGGAGAATGCGACGCTTCACCTCTCGTATCGTTGACTGCTTATGTGATGCCGATGTCACACTCGAATATCATCAACATTCGTGAGGCACTGCTCGGCGAAAGTTTAGATTCACCTGAAGACGTAGTTCGCCTTAGAAATAAAGCCGGAGAGTACGGACTCGATATCCAGCAACTTGACCACGCTGTAGCCGGTGCCGATATCGCTATGTGGGACGTACTCGGAAAACATCTTGGCGAACCAGTTTGGAAGCTGATCGGTCACGAAGCTTCGCACAAGAAACTTCCGTACGCCAGCGTGCTGTTCGGCGATAATCCTGCTGAGACCCGCGCAGTCGCCGATTCGATAGTTGAACGTGATTTCCGTGCTGCCAAGTTCGGATGGGGTCCGATGGGTCGCGGTTCGCTTGCAGATGACATCGGTCTTGTACAGGCTGCCCGTGACGGACTCGGACCTGATGCCAAACTGATGGTCGATGCCGGTGTGATTTGGGGCAACGACGTCGATACTGCTTACGAACGCGCTGTGGCGTTTGCGGATCTTGGCGTTACATGGCTGGAAGAACCACTTCGAACTGAAGAAGTTGGCGCATACAAAGCATTGAGCGATAGGGTTCGTGCGAACGGCATAAATATCGGTGTTGCTGGAGGCGAAGGCGCCGACTACTACCGAGCTGCCGACGACATGATGACGAACGCAGGACTCGACTTCGTACAGATCGATGTTGGACGCATCGGTGGAATTACTGAAGCCAAACGGGTCGCTGACAAAGCACACGAACTCGGCATACAGTACGTGAACCACACGTTCAAAAGCCATCTTTCAGTAGCTGCTTCGATTCACGTCTTCGCTGGATACGAAGAGTTCGATCTAACTGAATACCCCGCTGGCGATTCGCCACTCATTCTTGGCCTAACGGATCCAACAGGCATTTTCAGAGACGCCGATGGATTTGTACGTGCCTCTGACAAGCCCGGACTCGGCGTAAAAGTAAACCTCAACGCAATTCGCGAATATCAGCGCCAAGTAAAAATCGAAATCGATGGCGAAATACTGTTCGAATCGGACAATCCATAGAGCCATTCGCCTCATATCCAATCACATCTCGTATCGCGAACCCAGCGAGATCGCTTATTGACGTGCCCTCTTCCCCTTCATAGAATTCGTTTACTGGCACTCGAAGCCCGCGACTGCTAATAGTCGGTAAGGTCGAGTGCTAATCAATAATTCGGTATGAATTGAGATTGAAACGGTGTGTCCGCATCGTTCATCTGAGTTTGATAATCCGAGTTGTCGTCTACCACTAAGGAGAATCATTTCAGTGGCATTGAACCTCACACCGCTTGGTGACAGGGTGATTATCGAGCCTGCCGACTCAGAGGCATCAACCTCTCCCGGCGGAATCATCATTCCCGACACCGCGAAAGAAAAGCCTCAGCAGGGTGCAGTTGTTGCAGCCGGCCCAGGTCGAACAACCGACGACGGAACAGTCATCGACATGCCTGTTTCAATCGGCCAGACCGTCATCTACTCGAAGTACGCAGGTACCGAGTACGCAGAAGGCGGAGTTGACTACCTCATCGTTCGAGAGAGCGACATCCTCGCAATCGTTGGATAGTTCATCACGAACTAATCATCTCAATTTGGAGATTTATAAGTAATGGCAGCTAAAGATCTAAAGTTCGGCGATGACGCTCGAGCACGCCTTAAAGAAGGCATCGACGTTCTCGCCAACACACTAAAGTCGACACTTGGCCCACGTGGTCGAAACGTTATCGTCGACAAGAAATTCGGCCCTCCGCAAGTCAACTCCGACGGTGTAACAATCGCCAAGGAGATCGACCTCGAAGATCCGTTTGCAAACATGGGCGCACAGCTTCTTAAGGAAGTCTCAAAGAAGACTAACGACGACGCTGGTGACGGCACTACTACTTCAACTGTTCTAGCTCAGGCAATCATTGCTGAAGGCTTCAAGAATGTTGCAGCAGGCGCCGACCCTATGGCACTCAAGCGCGGGATGGAACTCGCTATGGCTTCAATCCGCAAGTCGATCGCCGGACAGTCAACTCCTGTTGACTCAAAGGAACAGATCGAAAGCGTTGCAATCCTTTCTTCCCACGACGACGAGATGGGCACCCTCATTTCCGACGTTATGGACAAGGTTGGTAAAGACGGCGTTATTACTGTTGACGAGTCCAAGTCTCTTTCATACGAGACCGAGTTCGTTGAGGGTATGCAGATCGACCGTGGTTACCTCTCACCTTACTTCGTGAACAACTCAGAAAAACAGGAAGCCGTTCTAAACGATCCTTACATTCTGATCACTTCGCAGAAGATTTCTGCAATTTCAGACCTTCTACCTGTTCTTGAGAAGGTTCTGCAGACCAACAAGAATGTTCTTGTTATTGCAGAAGACGTTGAGGGCGAGGCTCTCGCTACTCTCGTTGTTAACAAGCTTCGTGGCACACTGAACGTTGCAGCCGTAAAGGCTCCTGGCTTCGGAGATCGCCGAAAAGCAATGCTTGAAGACATTGCTATCCTCACCGGTGGCACGGTTATCTCAGAGGAAATCGGTCGCAAGCTCGACACGGTTACTCTCGATGACCTCGGCAAGTGCAAGCAGGTCGTCGTTTCTAAAGACGAGACCACGTTTGTTGACGGTGATGGTTCTGCTGACGCTCTCAAGGGTCGCAAGGCCGAGATCGAGTCACAGATTTCCGACACTTCATCCGACTACGACCGTGAGAAGCTCCAAGAGCGACTCGCTAAGCTGTCCGGTGGTGTTGCCATCCTCAAAGTCGGTGCAGCCACCGAAATTGAGATGAAAGAGAAGAAGCAGCGCATGGAAGACGCGCTATCGGCTACCCGTGCTGCTGTTGAAGAAGGAATCGTTCCCGGTGGTGGAACAGTTCTCATCCGAGCTGCTGCAGGACTTGAAAAAGTAACGTCAGACAACTCTGACGAGCAGACCGGTATCAACGTTCTTCGAAAGTCTCTCATTGCTCCCATCAAGGTCATCGCTGCTAACTCCGGTTACGAAGGTGCTGTGATTTTTGAGAAGGTTTCTGAGAATACTGATAAGAACTTCGGTTTCGACGCTCACAAGGGCGAGTACGGCGATATGGTAACGATGGGAATCGTTGACCCTGCCAAGGTAACTCGTGCAGCAGTTGAAAACGCTGTTTCCGTAGCTGGAATGATCCTCACAACTGAGACTCTGATCAGCGAGAAGGACGAGCCAATGCCAGCAATGCCGGCAGGTGGACCTCCTGGTGGAGACATGGGCTTCTAAATAGCCTTTGCTTTACTAAGCAATTACAAAGGGTCGCATCGAAAGGTGCGACCCTTTTTTGTGGCGTGAATTTGCGATTTCTCGACCGAAGCAAAGCGGAGTGGAGAGACCTTAGGCATTTGACGGGCGGGGTACTGTTGGCGATAGAGAACACACCCAATCGTGACAACTTGAATTATCGCTCAATCAAACGAGATCCTGAATCAAGTTCAGGATGACGTGTACTCAATAGACCATGCTGCCAGTGCGCACGACTCAAACTATTTGTTACGAGATCTCTTCACTCGGCATCAGTTCGTTCGCGAGCAGGGCACATCGTTCAAGCGATGTTTCTGGATCCGTACCCTCGCACAGCATCACGATGTTCCCAAAAATTGCGTAGGAGCCGAATTTTGGGCCGACGCCACTGCCAATACTATCGAAACCGCCTCCGATGATGGTCCTGCGATTCTTGACGCCTTCCTTGTAGGTGGCGCCATCTCCGCTGATGATCGCATCTGCGCCAGAACCCTCGATCGCCATCGCCGTCCCTGTATCGACAGCAGCCTGATGCGATTCGTAAAACCTGACCTCGTATTCGTATGGTTCACCGCTGCCTATCTTCATAAACCCAAAACTGGCGTCTGAAGCTCCCGGAAGACCTTCGATGGAATAGTTGCTCACCTCTTTGTACGGGGTGCCGATCAGTTCATCGAGGCTAAATACGCGGCCAGGATCACTGATCTGGGGGAACAGTTCATCTTCGATTTCACTCGATCCGCAGGCGACTGCAAATACAGCTATGGAGGGCATAAGTAGGGCGAAAATCGTGAGCAATTTTTTTGTATGGGCATAGATGTGAGAGCGTACATTAAAATTCCTCGTAACCTGAACTATCCCAAGTCGATTGACGGTTTTAGCCTAGCTGACACTCGATGATAGACGCCTCCCAGCTCCGACGAGGTCGAAATAGGTTGAGAAAGTATAGATTCAAAAATCTGGTTCGCTTGATAGCCTACGGATATGAAAATCACCGATGTAAAAATAATTTCGTTCAAAGCCAAATCTCGGTTTAGCTCAACCAAATGGGGTTATGAGGTTTGGGGCGAGGAGCACGATGAGGTTCAGCGGATTCTCAAGATCGAAACCGACGAAGGTGCTGAGGGATTTTTCACTGGGGACAATATGTACCTTGTGGCACCCACGCAGGAAGTTATCGAACAGCTGGTGAAGCCGTTGTTGATCGGCGAAGACCCGCTGAATCGAGAACTATTGTGGCAGTGGATGATGGGTCATCACGGGATTTCTGAAGCGGTGATCGGAGCCGTGGACTGCGCGTTGTGGGATCTGGCAGGTCGGTCGGCGGGTGTTTCGGTTGCGCAGCTTTTGGGTGGCTATCGAGATAAAGTCAAAGCCTACGCTAGCTCTGCTCCGAACCTCGGATCACCCGAGGTCTACGCTGCCCACGCTGTCGAAATGAAGAAACGCGGCTACACCGCCTACAAGATCCACGCCAACATCTACTGGAACCCTGAAAAAAAGGAGCCCGCACCCGCCAAACCGGCGTTCCCGAAAGCCGATATAGAGATATGCCGAGCGGTCAGAGATGCTGTCGGCAACGACATGGTGCTGATGCTCGATCCGTACGGTATCTACACGTTTGAGGAGTCGTTGTACGTTGGGCGTGAGGTGGAAAAGCTCGACTTCTACTGGCTCGAGCACCCGATGGACGAACGCAAGACCGAGCCGTATCGGAAGCTGGCAGAGGCGCTAGATATTGCCATTCTCGGGCCTGAAACAGAGCCCGGTAGCCTCTACTCACGCGCCGAATGGGCGATGCAGCACGCTTCAGACATGGGACGGATCGACACCAGCTTTGGCGGTATTACCGGCGTTCGAAAAGCACTTGGGTTCTACGAATCGATCGGTATGCAGTGCGAGCTAGAGTACGTTGGATTCTCTAATTTGGCGTTGTTTGGCTCGACGTCTGAAGAGACTTGTGAATACTACGAGCGAGGCCTGCTACGACCCGAAGAAGACTACGACTCCATAGTTCCACCGCACCTCAAACAACCGTGTGATCCGATGGACGAAAACGGCTTCGTGAGCATCCCGCAGGGTCCGGGTCTCGGCTTCGAGTTCGACTGGGACTACGTGAGCGCCAACCTAGTCTAATTCGAGTTACATAGCGATAATTTCTTCGCAGACTCGCCAAAGACTTCCTAGTTGGGCTTGTTCACCCTGTAAATCTCACAGTCGTGTTTCGAGTACAAATTTAACTTGTTCTTTTGTTTACATGCGTTCAGCATGACATTGTGTGATGTGCACTGCAGTCAACCGCCAGCCCTACAATCACGGTAACACTCATGGAACAACGCCAATACTCGTGCGAAAAATGTCATTCAACAACGTTTAAAGACGGTGAAATCCGAACTACTGGATCTGGCATCAGCCGGATCTTTAATATCCAGAATCAGAAGTACCAGACCGTATCCTGCACGAAGTGCGGATTCACCGAGCTATACCGACTCGACGGCTCAGGATTCGGAAACGTTATTGATTTGTTCGCAGGATAGTCTCGTTGATGAAGAACCTAGCGCGAGCAGTTCGCAAACTGAGATACCGGTAGAAAAGAAAGCCTAACTGGTCGAGGGATCTACATTGGTATCAAGGCCTAGTAACACGCGTAACCACGTTACGAACGGTTCTGTACTCGCGGGCTGACCCTCACTTGTACGTGACACCCCCTCCTATTCTTATCGCCTAACAAGCTAAACTGACGAGAGAGACAGGCTGATCTTGCATCTCGGCGGGAATTCGAACCCGCCGAACACCCCCATTTGCTTGAAACCGGCCTATCAGTAAGTTAGCGCAACTATATGGACCCTTTCCGCTTTGTACATGCAGCAGACCTTCACATCGATTCACCCTTTGCGGGTGTCGGTGATGTCGGTGATGCCGATAATCGAATAGCAACCCGTTTACGAGAGGCAACTTTTGAAGCTTTTCGGAACTTGGTCGATCTTTGCATTAACCAAAAAGCCGACTTTCTCGTAATCGCTGGTGACGTATACGATGGCGCCGATCGCTCAGTTCGAGCTCAGTTGCGCTTTAGAGACGGACTTTCCAAGCTCGCTGACGCTGGAATCCAGACTTTCGTAGTTCACGGCAATCACGACCCGCTCGATGGTTGGCAGTCATCAATTTCGTGGCCAGAAGGCGTGCACATCTTCGGCGCAACTCCGGAATGGAAGAATTTCGAGAAGAACGGTGAAATCGTCGCCGCAATTCAGGGAATGAGCTATCCAACCCGTGAAGTAACCGACAATCTTTCAAAACAATTCACTCCGCCTGAATCTGGCAATCTGTTTACCATCGGACTCCTTCACGCTAACGTAGGAGCCAACAGCGCCCACCCGAATTACGCACCGTGCACAGTCGAAGATCTTTCTGAATCAGGAATCGATTACTGGGCGTTAGGTCACGTGCACACTCGTCAGACTCTCAAGCAATCTGCGCCAGTAATTGCATACCCAGGCAACACGCAGGGTCGACACCCGAACGAGACCGGTGCCCGAGGGGCATTGATAGTAGATGTCGACGACTCAAGTGCTTCACGAATTGAGTTCGCCGCCCTTGACGTTGTTCGATGGGAGCGCTGCGAAGTAGATATTTCTAATATCGAAACAATCGACAGCCTCGATTCAGCAATCAAACAGGCTACTGACAATCTCAACGTTCAAGCTGAAGATCGCGATGTTGTTTGCCGACTCACTCTAGTAGGACGTGGCCCGCTCCACGAACAATTGACAGCAACTGGTGCTGTCGACGATCTACTAGATTCGGTGCGAGATGCTTGGAACGCTAGCGGTTCGCCGTGGGTATGGGTAGAGCGAATTACCGACTCTACTCGTCCGACTATAGATATCGAATCACGAACTAAACAGGACGATTTCCTCGGCGCCACACTCAAACGTGCCCTACTTTCGTCTATCGACTCAGATGAGATCGATCGACTGACTAAAGTCGTTTCGGATGTCTACACAGGTCGCCGAAACGGACTTGAACCGCCGAGTGACGAACAGGTTTCTGCGTGGGCTGAAGAGGCTCGCTGGTACTTAGCTGAACTGTTGGATCAGGGGTAATAACTTGCGACTAACAGGAATAAATATAGGAAACTTTGGCCCGTTCGCCAATTACAAGTTCAATGACGTATCAGCTCGACTCACGCTTCTACACGGACCCAACGAAGCCGGTAAATCTGCCATTCGGGCATTCTTGCGCTCAACATTATTCGGCTACACAACGAAATCAGATCGAGCACCTATACGAGAGCTGTTCAGCTACAACCACTTCAGGCCAGAAGCGGGTTATGGAGCGGTTTCACTCGTCACATCGTCGGATACAAATTTCAACATTCACCGACGAGATGGCAAGAACCGTGGTGAAGTATCGATCACTGGTGATGCGACAGGCAGCAACGACATGCTGCAATCTTTGCTCGGCGGAATCGATGTTGAGCTATACACAAATGTATTCTCGATTTCACTTAGTGAACTCGAGGCGATTTCCTCGCTCAACTCTAATCAGATCCGAGACAAGATTTACTCAGTAGGTCTCGGGCTAGCAAACGTTTCGCTCACTGATGCTCGTTCTGAAATGGATGCCGAACTCCATAAGCTTCGAAGTGCCACTGGCCGAGCCGGTACTATGTCGAAGAATATAAAGGCCCTAACCGTTCTTCGAGCCAGGCTAGAGCAGGCGCGACGAGGTAGCGACGAATACGCACAGCTCTCGAATACTCTGGAGAAGCTACTAGAAAATATCGATTCACAGACTGCCAAACTAGTAGATATGCGGTCTGGCATCGAACGCCAGAGAATGTTCGTTTCTCTGCGGAGCCCGTGGGAGCGCAAAACCGAGATTGAACGACAGATTTCGGAAGCTCCAGAGATCGACACGATTCCAGAAGATGGGCTTTATCAACTCCAGAATCTAGTCAAGCAGAAGACGAACCTTCAGGAACAGATGGACGAAGGCGAACTACGACAACAGGAACGCAAGTCTGAATCCGAGTCCGTTGGCGTAGTCGAAGCATTTATCGAGCAGGGCGACGAAATACGCAAGTTGATGATGGAGACTGCCTACTACACAAAAGCGGTAACCGATCTACCCACGATCGAACATGAACTTGAGAACGAACAGGCACAGCTCGATCGTGACCTTGCCGTACTCGGTTGGTCAGAGAGTGCAGTCGACAAATTCGAAACGCCGCTTGATCTCCAGTCGAATCTGGAATCTGCGGGACGAGAACTAACGACTTTTCGTCGCAAATATCAAGAAACTGAACTCATCGTTCAGTCACGAACTGAAGATCGCAAAACGATGGCTGCCGACGCTCTACAACTCGCTGGCGCCCGTGACGCCTTATCTGATGTTCCTACAGAAAATTCGGCTAATCTAGAAAATAAACGTGGTCGACTTTCGAGGCTCAGAGCGGCAATCACTGACGCCGGTTCAATTCGTTCGGAAATTAACGAGGCACAAAAAAATCTTTTAACCACTCTTACACAGACCGAAACCGAGGGCATTAGTGGATTTGTGGGTTCGATTTTCCTGCCAATAACTGTCACCATCGTCGGAATCATTTCAATGGCGTGGAGCTATATTAACACCGAGTTTTCGAGCGGCCTCCCGGGGCTGCTTGGAGTAGTTGCAGGGTTGATGTTGATTTATCGTGCGAGGACGTCAGGTAGATTAAAAATTACGATACACAAGTCAAATATTAGTGAAGCCAAAGACGCAGCAAACGCTCAAATCAAGGCAATTCAAAAACGACTCGACGTAGTTAATAACGAAATATCCGAAATCGCTGACGAATTCAACATCAGCAATACCACATCCATTCGAGATGTAGAAGAAAAATCTGGCGAGCTGGATCGATCACTTGACCTACGCCGAAAATTTGAATCAGTTTCGAGAGAGTTCGAAACCGCTTCAGCACGCCTTGCCACCATCGACACAAGGATCAGGGAAGCACAGAGTGAGTTGGTACTTATCGTAAATACGCTTACCGATGTTAAAAACCATTGGCAGTTGCTGTTAGAACGATCTGAGCTCCACATCGATCTCGATCCAACCCAAGCCGCGCACGTCATCGCAAGTATACGAACACTCAAGAGCCAGCAACGAACAACTGCAAGCCTTCGAATACGCGTCTCACAGATGTCAGACACTGCAGCTGGAATCGACTTACGGTTATTGAAAATTCTCGAATCTGCAAATTTACCAGAAGCACCGGCACTGCAAGGCACACAAGCACTTGAAGATCTTTCCATTCGATTGAAAGCGCACGACGAAGCTGTCGTTATCCAATCGCAGATCGCCGATGAGATGGATATCTGGACGCAGGAATTCAAAACGCTCGAAGGGCGTATGTCGGAACTGGATTCGAAAATCGGCTCCCTACTCGAAAAGGGCGAGACATACGATCACGAAAAGTTCAAGGCACTCGCCATCCAAGTTAACGAACGACGTGAACTAGAACGCAAACTCGCTGAGCTACTGGAGAACACTCCACTTCTCAGCAACGATGATGGTCAGGCGTACCGAGACGATCTCACTTCAACTCCCAATGAAGAGGCGGTCGCACGGCTTCAGCAGCTTCAGGACGAAGAGAAGCGCCTACGTGCGATAGTCGATGGACTACACGAGGAACAGGGCAATCTACGCCGACAGCGTTCCGAATATGAAAAGTCTAGTCAAGCACTAGAGCTTCACTCGGAGATCAACATGCTTGAAGAGAAGATCAATCGCGACGCACAACGCTGGGCAGTGCTGATGATCGCCCGTGACGTATTTGAACGAACACGTGAAGAGTTCCAGCGCGAACGCCAGCCAGCGTTAATGCTATCTGCATCCAAGTACTTGAATGATCTCACCCTCGGGCGCTACACAAGCGTACGGGCTGTAATCGGTGAGAAAGACCAAGACCTCGAAGTCGTAGAGAGCGAAGGTCACACCAAGCGGGCCAACGAACTCAGCAGGGGTACTCGCGAGCAGCTATTCCTCGCCATGCGCTTCGCTCTAATTGAAGAGTACGCCAAGAACGCTGAGCCGATGCCAGTCGTGCTTGACGATATATTGGTGAACTTCGACCCTGAACGAGCCAAAGCGGCATGCAAAGTCATCATTAACCTCTCAGATAGGTTCCAGATAATTTTCCTTACGTGCCACCCCGAAACTGAAGCCATGTTCAAATCGGTCGCTCCGAAAGGCAAGAAGGACGCCGTCACGGCAATAAGCGTTGTTCATCTCGGCAGTAGCGCAGCTGGCGATCGTCTCGCTATCGTCGAACCCGCATAGCCCAAACTCTCAAAGTGACTACGTCGAGATATCCAACTACTTAACGTTAATATCGCCACACAGAGACTTGTTCTTCAACCTACCGATCTTATCGTCGAGTATCGGATCCACCCAGAGACGGTATAAATGGCGTAAAACAGCTCCTAAACAGTCGCTTTTACGCCTCGTCCGGCCCGCCATTACGTTCTACTGGAGCCACAGAAAGACCTTCGTATAGACGGGTCATTCCCTCCAGCCATTTAACCTGCACAGCGGGATCCCAAGCTGGGTCGAAGTCTGGATATTTCGCAAGAATTCTGTCTGCCAATTCGAGCTTAAGCGATCCGCCCTTAACCCCCATCACAAAAGGCGATTGGGTGGGTCCTTCTTCAGCTACTGTTATCGAAGGGGTGACAGGTCTCTGACGTGCGGGAGTTACGGTAGTTCGCCCCTTACTAGACCCATGTCGCCCAACCAGAATTCGCTTAGACAGTTCGATACCTGCCGCCTGTGCGGCACGAATAAAAAACGCCTCACATTTCGTCAGCACACCCTCTTTTGTACCGAACGACCTGAACGCTTCGCGGAACTGACCTTTGCTTGCTCGAGCCAAATCTAGATCAAACACTGGAATATAGAACCGTTCAAGAATCCGACGTAGCAAAGCCCGTCGAGCATCCCCTTCAGCGTGGACCAAATTTTCCAATTCGTTTGAAGGGTGACCGTCTGCATCGACAAGAGTAAGAACCTTCAATGCGGTCATTAATTGGGTTCCGGAGCTACCTGAAAACCTCAGACCCCAAACGGTTTTATCAATACGTCCTGGAATACCTTCGTCAAGAAGGAATTCCAAAAATGTTTGGAATGTCCGGTACGGGACATATGGGGGAACAGCTGTTGTTTGTTGTTGAAGGGTCATTTGAACTGGGAAATTGTCATTCCAAACCTAGGCTATGCTCACACTATCTCCCAGAAATTCCAAAGTCAAATAATATTTGGAATGACAATTTCCCTGAGGGGACAGTTTATGAAACTACTCTTTGGAACGCGGAGAATAACCTCATCAATTTGGAATGGACTGTGCTGTTGGATCAGAACGATCTGCACATTCCTATTGCGAACACATGTGAACTCGAATATTAACGAGACCAGCGAATAGATGAGGAAAAGCAAGTGAAAATTCCGATAGACCAGATCTTCCCGGATCCCGATATACCTCGCTCAAAGAAGCCCAATGGACGTCGAGAGAATACACGTTCTGTTCGCTCGAAACGCGATCCGGTAGTTCTGTCAACGGAAAACGGATACCTTCTTCTCGCAGGAGAACGAAAGCTCACTGCAGCTAAAGAAGCAGGCGAGGTTACCGTCGAGTGCACTATCAAAGAAGAGGTCACCACACAGGAGCGTTGGGAGTTCTCGCTAGCGGAGCAATACCACTCTTCTCTCGTCCCAGCGATGGACCTCGGGAGGGCATTCATGGAGTACCGCGACAGCCATGAAGTAACCCAACAAGAATTGGCTCGTCGAACCGGAATTACACCCGGAACTATCCATCATTACGAGAGTCTGATTCGCACGCTAGACCCTGCTCTTGGTGAACGTGTAAACAGCGGCGAATTGACCTTTAAAGAAGCACGGTCAATCGCTGATATTGACGACCATGTTCGGCAGAGAGAAATCGCACAGCCATTCATTGACGGGCGGCTCTCCAGCGTCCACGTCGAGCGCATTGTCGGGCGAGCAAAAACATCGGCAACCCTTTCAATCGAAGACATCATTGAAGAGGTTGTAAATGGAAAACGCGCACCCGAACGCGAGCGAGAACCGGTTGCTGTAATTCAGCCAGCCATCCCTGTCGAAGCCGACACAGCGTTGATCGAAAATGCGGTGTTGAAAATCGCTGGAGAACTCGATGCTATGCAACTTCAGGTCATCCCTGAATACCGACGCCTGAAACTCATCAGCAGCCTTAGAATTCTCGATAGCCGACTTAAGTCAGCACTAGCAAGTCTTAATGGAGGCGTGGCAGTCCGTCAGTCTATCCCGAGACAGTACACCGCAACAACCAAAGTACCGGTGTAGCCCACCGGCTACCGTCTGAAAAGTCTGCTTTTTATCAGAAGTGAGGCGTCCAGATCGTTATGCCGACAGGCACGTAAAACTGAATATCGCGTAGAGACAACTTGATGACATGCTGAGGTTTGTGCGGACACACAAACCTCACGCCGCTAGAAACTTCGTGGGCTCTGAAGTTTCTAGCATAGTCTCCGCTGCGAGCCCATGTGCCCCTCCAATTACGCCTCCGGAGGGGCACAATTTTTTAATGACAAATAAACGCTGATGACGACCGTAACAGCTTTGCCGGCTCCCGAGAACCCCCCCCCAACCGCATATCAGCAGCCGAACGAGTTTGATGACGTTACAGCCCTAAGATTCCGGCAGCATTGTCGTGGAGAATCAGTGGGCGAGCTTCTTCGCGAATTTCCAATTCTGCAAATTGCTCCATCCAGGTCACGGGCGAAATGTAGGGATAGTCAGAACCAAACAAAACCTTCTTACGCAGTCGGCCCCCAGCTTCAGCGATCAGTTCCTTAGGAATGTAACGGGGCGCCCAGCCGGAAAGATCTATGAAGACGTTCGGCTTGTGCATAGCCACCGCAATCTGCTCCTGTATCCACGGCCAAGCAGGGTGAGCCATGATGATAGTCAACCCAGGATGCCGAGCGGCTAACGAATCAACATGTGGAATCGGGCGTGAATACGCCAACTCGAATCCACCGCCACCAGGTGTATTGGCGCCAGCGGCTGCGTATCCAGAATGCATCAAAACTGGAATTCCCAATTCTTCAGCCTTAGCGAATAGAGGAGTGAACTTTGGATCGTCTGGAAAAAAAGCTTGGTGAATCGGATGTAGCTTTAGTCCACGAAGGCCCATCTCCGTGACTGCACGCTCCAACTCCACAACCGCTGCATCGCCTTTTCTGGGATCGACACTAGCGAAGCCCAGCAGCACATCAGGGTGTGCAGCCACTGTTTCGGCAACATAATCGTTCGGATCTGGCAGATCACCGGTCTCTGTCTCAGCATCGACAGAAAATATCACAGCCATGGTGTCGATGGCTCGGTACGTCTCAACCATCTTCGCCACATCATCTGGCTCGTCGTTCATCCGAAACATTCGGCGCAACCCTGGCTCAATTCCGTACTCGGGAATTCCCGACATTCGAGGGATATGAGCGTGTATATCTATGGCTTTCATTTTCAAATCCTGATTCGTTCGATTCGATCTCTAATTTCTTTAAGAGCATTGCGAACTATTCCACTAACGACATGCGCTAGACAGAATTAATTCTTCGCCTTCATTGGCAAAATCAACGACAGCGACGCGCCAACGGCAGCAATGATTCCAGAGAAAATTATTACGCCATGGAACCCGTTCTCTTGATTAATAAATCCTGCGGCGATTGGTGTGAGTGATCCGATGACAGCTCCGCCAGAGAACATCAGCGCAGTTCCCGAACCCTCTGATCCCTTATCTATCATGTCCATCGCCGCTGCGTTGATGATCGGCATCACAGAGAAGAAAAACAAGCCCAGAACGGCAATCAATACCGTCATAGGTAAACCTGTATCGAACTGAAGGAACAAGAATATCAAGATAGTCATCGACGTCATGGCGAATGCAATCACCGGCCTACGACCGATACGATCCGACATATTGCCCATTATTGGCGTCGAGATTATTCCAGCCATCGTTATGAGAGCGACATGCAGACCAACGAACGTATCGGAGTATCCGAGTTTTTCACGCATGTAGATAACTAGAAACACCTGGAACGAGTTGTGAATCGCTCCTCTAAGCGCTCCCAGCAAAGCCATTCCAAGTACGCCACGATTCCGTAGTAACTTCTTCGCTGAACCGAAGTACTCACGTAGGCTCACATCGCCTGTCGATTCAGCACCCGCAGATTTGAACTTTGCGATCACCACGAATCCGGTCATGAACATTGGGACCGAAATAATCACAGCGAGCCAGCGCCAGTCGATTCCGTTGAACACCACCCACGATCCAATCGTTCCCGCCAAGAGGAATCCGATTATTAGTGGTGAAGTCGTATTTCCGATCTGCGCGCCCGTTAAATGGGCCGCCATTGCGAACCCACGCCGCTCGGGATATCTCGCTGCCAATGTTCCGAACGCCGGGGCGTGCCAAAGAGAGGTTCCAAAGCCGACTATTACGACTCCAACTAGGAGGGTCCAGTAAACGGGCGATACACCAATGATGATGTATCCCGTTCCGACCATAAGCATCGAGGCAAGGAGGATCCATGCGATCTTCTTGCGGAACATATCGGTGAGGATACCGGCAGGAATATTAGCAATCCCCGATGAGATCGACTGTGCCGACGTCATGCCACCAATAGCAATATCACCAAGCCCGAGCGTTGATCGAATACTCGGAATCATCACCAAAAGTGCGCCCTGCCCGAAGTGTTTTATACCATGACCTGCGGATAGTCCGTACATAAGACCGAGACCAGAGGTTTTTCTAGGCGTCGAACTATTGCTATCTGATTTCTCGACCGTAGTGGAGATATCTGCAGTGTCGTGGTTGGCGGGTTGGGTTACGTCAGTGTTATCTATTTTAGGCAATGCGAACGAAGTGTACGCCTTGCCAATCAGATGAGGGTGTCCCTAGCTGGTAACTCGGCCGAGAGTGTCGTTGGAGATCTCAATCATCCATCTGGAGCCCCGCTCTTTTTGATCACTGGCAGGACAATTGTGAACCCTAATCAGCCCAACAATCGCCGCTACTGACTAAGCAAGTTCATAGAAGAACCGCGCAGATTCAAACATTTAGGACTTTCGTTGACTAAATCCCCAACCTTGTCTCAACTGCGCCTAGGGCTTCGTCAATAATTGTCGTTAGGGTGTCTGTTTCGTCGGCTGTGATTGTTAGTGGCGGGGCTATTGGGAGGATGTAGGCGGGGACTCGGATCCAGACGCCTCTTTTTCGGAGTTCTTCCGTCAACATCGCATTCACGCCGACCGACGAATCGAAGTGTTCCTTAGTTTCACGGTCTTTGACGAATTCGATTCCTTGAATTAGTCCCACTCCTCGTACATCGCCGATAATAGTGTGTTTCTGTTGCATTTCTGCAAGCGATTCGCTGATCTGCTCGCCTCGGATGCGGGCGTTTTCTACCAAATTCTCTCGTTCCACGATTGCCAAGTTTGCGAATGCGGCTGCGGCACCGCCAGGGTGCGCTGAGTAGGTGTACATGTGGGACCAGACTTTCTCGGGTCCGCCCGCAAAAGCGTCGGCTATCTTCTGGGTAGAGATCGAGCCCCCCACAGGGAAGTAGCCGGACGTGATCCCCTTCGCAAAAGACATTATGTCGGGAACAACGCCCACAAGGTCGGATCCGAACCAAGTGCCGAGTCGTCCAAATCCTGTAATAACTTCATCAAAAATAAGCAGTACGCCGTACTTATCGCATATTTCACGAACCATAGGCCAGTAGTTGGGGGGCGGAACGACGCCTCCAAGTGGCTGAGATACAGGTTCGCCGATAACTGCCGATACGGATTCGGGCCCTTCGAACAGAATCGACTTTTCTATCTCTAAAGCAGCTCGTTCGCCGTTTTCTTCGGCAGATGAGGATCCGTAGGTGTCGCGGTAGTAGTGGGGTTGTCCTACGGTTACGACGTTGACCGGCTTTGGCTGGTAGTCGGTGCGAGGGAATCCGGGGTGCCCACCGAGCCACATGGTTCCATAGGTAGACCCGTGATAGGAGCCTTCTCGTGAAATGATCTTGTAGCGTCCTTTGTCGCCCCGGCGGACGTGGTACGCCTGAGCCATTTTTAGGGACGATTCGTTGGCTTCGGATCCGCCTTGGCAAAAGAATGTACGGGTGAGGTCGCCGGGTGCGATTTCGGCGAGTTTGGCTGCGAGCTGGATCGTTTTTGGGGTGGCGCCTGAGTAGACGTTCATGCTGATGGAAACGAGCTGATCGTAGATGGCTTTGGCGATTTCTTCGCGACCGTGTCCCGCGTTGCGGAAGTACATGCCCGAAATGCCGTCGATGAATTTGTTGCCTTCGACATCGGTTACATATATGCCTTCGGCGGATTCCATTAGAAGGGGGCCACCCTCTTCGGCGAGGAGGGTGTGGTTTGTCATACCGACGTGCATGTGATCAAGCACAGCTTGTCGGAGGGCGGCGGGGTCGTTAGCGGCGGGAATTGGCATTGAATCTTGTGAGCGTGGACTGAGGGGTTATGGGTTGGTTGGCTAAGTTGAATTGGTGCTTATGCAGCGAACGGGGTTGGTCTGACGCCCATTATTGCGGCGAGTCCGGGGTCGGTGGATTTGCCTTTGTAGGTGTTTATTCCGGAGGCGAATCCTTCATCGATTTTCAGTGCATTGATTATTCCTTGTTCAGCAATGCTGATTAGGTAGGGAAGTGTAGCGTTTGAAAGCGCTGCCGTGGCTGTTTTTGGGACGGCTCCCGGCATGTTAGCGACTGCGTAGTGAATTACGCCGTGGACAGTGTAGGTGGGGTTTTCGTAGGTTGTCGCATGGGTGGTTTCGAAGCAGCCGCCTTGATCGACAGCGACATCGACGAGGACAGATCCTTGCTGCATTTTTGCGATTTGGTCTTGTTTAAGGAGGACCGGTGGGCGACGTCCGGGTGAGTAGACGGCTCCGATGACGACATCAGCATTAATTGCTGATTCTTCGACTGAGTCGGTGGTTGAGATTACAGTTTTTAGACTATTGGCGAATTGTTCGTTGTTTGAGACGAACTGGTTGAGGCGGTCTTGGGTGTCGTTGACGAGCGTTACGTTCGCTCCGTTGGCGAGTGCGAGATGGGCTGAGTTTTGTCCGACCGTTCCGGCTCCAATTACTACGACTTCGGTTGCAGGTGCGCCTTGAATGTGCGAAAGGAGCTTGCCGAGTCCGCCGTGTGCTCGTTGGAGGTGGTGTCCGGCAGCGTGAACGGCTAGCTGCCCGGCGATCGCGCTCATAGGAGCGAGAATTGGAAATCTAGTGTCGGGGTGAGTAACGGTTTCGTAGGCAATTCCGAGTACGGATTTCTCAAGCAGCGTGTTCGCCAGCGGCAGATCAGCTGCGAGGTGGAGAAATGTGAAGAGTGCGGAGTCTTTTCGGATGAGGTCGTATTCAGACGGCTGCGGCTCTTTGACCTTCACTATGAGGTCGGCAGTGCCCCAGACTTCGTCGGCGGTATTGGCGATTTTGCAGCCGGTGTCGCGATATGCATCGTCGCTGTACCCGCTTCCCGTCCCTGCACCAGATTGGATTAGTACAGTTTGTTTACGATTTGTTAGTTCCCGGGCGCTTTCAGGCGTCAGGGAGACTCGGTGTTCGCCGATTTTAGTTTCGCTTGGTATTCCGAACAGCACTCTTATTACCTCAATGCAGGTTATATATCGAATTTCACGAACTAATCATATATTCAGGAACGATGGATTTTAAGTGAGTTGTGGCGCAGAAAGTTTATGCAGGATTCGTCTATCGTTTGGGAATGAATCAGAATGTGTTCTGGATACGTTTTTTAATGTAATAACTTCGTTTTCTGGGTCGTTATATGGGTGATGGTGATAGATTTTGTTGAGAATCAATTCGAAATGGGGCAGAGATGACTCGAGTAGCGAGATTTATGGTTTTGATGGCGATCGCTGTGCTTGCGATGGCGGCTTGCGGGTCGATCAGTTCAGGCGAGGATTTGGAGTCGGTATTGTCTGCGGTGAATCCGACTTCAGAGGCGGGTTCTGCGGCAGTTTCGGCGGCGGAGGTTGATGCTGATAGTTGCGTTGGTGTTTTGACCCCGATAGAGGGCGATTTGAAGTTGTTTACAGATTCCCTTACTAGCACGGTTAGCGCGTCGGAGCCACAGATCAAGTCTATGTGTTCGGCGATGTACGATACGAGTTTGCCAGGTAGCGAGTTTCTTGCGGTGGTGTTGATTCATTTGGAATCGGACGATGCGGCAGTTGAGCACTATGAGCTTATGAAGAGTGCGTACACAGAGACTGGTGCTGAGATATCGGAGATTAAAAATTCTGATGAGGATTTGACTGAACAGATTTCGGCATTGATCGATGGTGGTGGGGTTGGCCGTACGACGGTAATGCGTAAACAGTCGTGGCTCGTGACGGTGACGGTGGGGCCGTCGATGGCTGAGTCGCTTTGGAACGCTGGCGATATGGAGTCGATTGCTCGAGGTGTGCTGGATCGGATGAATTAGGGACCGGTAGTTCGTTCTTCCATCAATCACAATCTCACAGCGCTCTGAGATGACTCGTTAAATCCAGACGCGATTGAAAGACTCGGTTGCTCGTCGCAAGTCTCGTTTGTCACGCTCATCTCAGTTCTCCTATCCTGACCCTTTCGTAATGTCATTAATTTTTAGGATCCGAGCGACAAGGGGTGGGACTAATTCCGTTCAGTGAATTAGCGATTAGCGTAGACGTGTGACGAGGGTAAAACCGATGTGCAATGGACAATATTTGGCAGTAGTGTTGAGAGACGATGTTTAGATTTATTAGAAATAGACGCCCACTGGGTGTCGGATTAATTTACGGCACTGTGTTGGGTTTGATGATTGCGATTGGTTACGGATCAACGAGTGCCTGGTTATGTTCGGGTATTAGAAAGTGCCCTGCTAGCTGGGAGCCGTTCGTTTATGTTTCGCTGGTGATTTTCTTAATAGTTTTGTTTACGGCGATTGTCATTGCAGTGGTGGGTGCGAGGGTGTACAAGATTTTCGATACGTCAATTGGCGGAGATAAGGCTTACGAGCCAAGCATTGGTTCGCATCAGGATGGTGATTCGGGCTCGGACGCGTAACGGGCAATTTGGCAGTGGTTGCGTTACGGGTACGAGTCGATAGATCCTGAAAAAGAATTCAGGATGACATGATCGAGGTTGCAGGATCTTGATCGTTGTTGGCGACGGTGCTGTTGGCGGTTAAATGGAGCCGTACAGGCATGATTCGCACGTATAATCGGGCGGTTGATTTTGTGGATTGCTGAAATTTATTGGTTCAATAACCGGCAAATATCTCTATCAAGATGCTCATCGAGGGCTGACTAACGTGCTTCGGCACTTGGTCTCCCTCTCAGAAATGAAAAGAATTTTCCAAATGGCAGAAACTAACTTCGATCTTGTTGTTATTGGTGCGGGCCCTGGCGGATATCATGCCGCTATCAGAGGTGCTCAACTTGGCTTGAGTGTGGCGGTAGTTGAGAAGGACGACGGCACTGGCATTGGGGGACTCGGCGGAGTTTGTTTGAACTGGGGCTGCATTCCGTCGAAATCGCTTCTAAAGAATGCCGAAGTTGTAAATCATCTTTCGCATGCCGACGACTGGGGCATCGAAGTTGGTGAATGGTCGGCAAGCATGGCAAAGGCTGTTGATCGCTCACGCAAGGTGTCTAATGCCCTGACAAATGGAATCGGATTCTTGTTCAAGAAGAACAAGATCACTCTCGTTCAGGGTAAGGCGACGCTGAAGTCATCGACACAGATTGATGTCGAGGGCGGAGAGACGCTTACTGCTAAGAATATCGTTATTGCAACGGGGGCAAGAGCGAGAAGCTTGCCAGGTCTTGAGATCGACGGCGAGAGCATTATTACGTCTCGACACGCGCTTGAGCTACGTGTGCAGCCAGAGGCGATTGCCGTCATAGGTGCATCTGCTATCGGCTGTGAATTCGCTTATTACTTCAATTCTTACGGTGTGAACGTAAAAATGTTCGAAATGCTCGGACATCTCGTCCCTCGAGAAGATGAAGAGGTTTCGGTTGAACTAGAGCGTCAATTTGGTCAACAGGGAATCGAATTTGCTGTTTCTGCCAGCGTTTCCGGTGTTGAAAAGAAGGACGGCCGACTCGCTGTTCAGTATGAAGTGAACGGTGAGAAGGAAGAGTTCATCTGCGACAAAGTGCTACTTGGTGTTGGCGTTCAGCCAAACACCGATGGCATCGGACTTGAGAACGTCGGAATCAACACAGCTGGCCCCGGATACATCGAGGTCGACGGAAACATGCGCACGAACGTCGGTGGTGTTTACGCCGTTGGTGATGTGAACGGCAAGCTGATGCTTGCGCACGTGGCGTTCGATCAGGGAGTGGTCGCTGCCGAGACGATTGCGGGTCACAACCCCGAGCCTATCGATGACTATGTGAACATGCCGCGCTGCACCTACGCTCAGCCACAGATCGCTTCTATCGGTCTAACTGAGGCTCAGGCGCGTGAGAACGGCGTAAATGTAAAGGTCGGCAAGGTTCCGTTCCAGGTCGCTGGAAAGTCGGTTGCGATTGGTGAGCCTCAGGGCTTCGTAAAAGTTCTGACCGATGACGACTCAGGCGAGGTTATAGGGGCACATATTATTGGTCCTGAAGCTACTGAGTTGATTGCTGAGATTGGCATGCTTCAAATGTTAGAAGGCACGAACCTTGAGCTGCACAAGATGACTCACGCTCACCCGACATTGTCAGAGGCGGTGAAGGAAGCTGGTGCGGCTGTCACTGGTGAGGCTATTCACTTCTAACGTTATCCGTTATCGCGCCCGTTAATTTGTAACTCGGCTCAGCGTCATAGTCTCCCCCCTCTAACTCCATACTAGAAAGTGAGAGGGATGTTTGGCTTCAAGTAATAACTCAGACTCTAGGTTATATTCGCTGGCATCAAAGATGGACGCTGCGTCAGTGCAGACCATGGTAACGCCGCCGCCGGA
>CAWVYJ010000031.1:0-23460 GCA_963934365.1 uncultured Dehalococcoidales bacterium
TAATTCTTTCTATCACAGCATGCGCAAACGGTTATACAGAGGATGAAGTACAACAGATCGTGGATGAGGCTGTTAAAGAAGCATTATCGGACGCTCATGATTCGCAAGTATCTGACCGTATTTTCCTTGAAACGATCTCAATAGACGTATTTGATAAACCGTATTACTGTGATCTACATGACCTAAAAACCCCATGCGCACAAATTTGGTGGAACGATGGAACGGGAACCCAGCGCAATTATTGGGTAGCCAGCAACTCTCCGTGTTTTGCGGAAGTGAAAATCGGGTACGATTTGCCTGATTCCTGTCGCTACCCAAAAAATCACTGACGCTTTAGTAGCTGTTTCAGTCGATACTTTGAATTGACTAAAATGCTAGGTCTGATCCTTTGATTTCAGCACGCTGAATTACTGATGCTTAGCACCACACTAATAGGAGAATGACTTTGAAGTTTGGATTTTGCCTGCCAATATTCGCGGGAAAAGGTGACGAACACACGCGCACCCCAATGGTTGAGCGAGTCGATGTTGATCAACTCAAGAGCTCAATTCTTGCCGCAGAGAATCTGGATTTCGAAACCTTGTGGGTTGCAGACCATCTGATAATGGGTAAAGATCAGGCCATTTTGGAAGGCTGGACTACCATGTGTTGGGCGGCTGGCTTAACAGAACGAATCCGAATCGGTTCTATCCACCTGTCAAACCAACTTCGTGCTCCATCTATGAGTGCCAAGATCGCTTCGACTCTTGATGTCATTTCCAAGGGACGTCTCGAGTTCTTTTTTGAAATGGGACATCGCGGCACAAAACCTGAATCAGAAGCTTACGGATTCGATTTTGCTGAGGATCCAGAACGCTTGGCACAGTTTAAAGAAGCAGTAGATATCATCCGAATGATGTGGACCAAAGGGCCTTCTAGCTACGAAGGAAAGCACTATTCCATCCGCGGCGCTGTTAATCACCCCCTGCCAACCCAGCAGCCCCACCCGCCGTTGTGGATCGGTACATTGGGCACTGAACTCTCTTCATCCATTGCACCCAACAAACAGGTGTTAGAAATTGCAGCGATGTATGCAGATGGCTGGAACAACACCCCGGCATCGCCCGAGCAATGCAAAGTGATGCTCGATGCTCTGCGACAAGCGTGTGAAAGAAACGATCGAGATTACGGTTCGATCCGTAAATCTATGGAGACTCAAATCCTCATCGCCCCGAATAAAGGTGAGGTTGAGCGATTGAAAGACAAAATTTCAGAAGCGAATCCCAAGAGCTATACCGATGCCGCTTGGAAACGGGCCGAAGAAGAATTTTTGATCGGTGATCCCGACACGATTGCTGACAGAATTTCTGAATACAAAGAAATTGATATCGATCACATGCAGCTTTGGTTTATGGACATGCCTTCAGAATCTGGAATGCGCACGTTTGCAGAGTCTGTCGCACGAAGGTTTTCGACTTAAATAAACAGCCCGCTTCGCTAACTAATCAAGCAATCAGAACAGGCTGTTGAAAGTCCATTAGCACTAGCTACTACCCTTGAATCGGTGCTATCTCTGAAGCCGGTATGAACGCATCGGTTAGTTTGGGGCTATCAAAGGTTCCCGACTCCTCATATGCGTAGCAACGAGTGACACGGTACTTGTCCGGCTGGTACAGGCTTGGTGGTGTTTCATCGCACCTGTCTTCCCTAATAGGACAGCGGTCATAAAAGACACAGCCGTGTCCTGATATACCACCGGTGAGTCGAGAAACGCTTGAATCTGATCCCCACTGCAAGTCAGGATCAGGCTGAGGAATTGAATCCACCAACAACCGCGTGTAAGGGTGTGTGGGCGAGTTGATTACTTTTTCAACGTCGCCAGCTTCAGCAATAGTCCCCTTGTAGAGGACGATGATGTTTTCAGCGACCTGATACGCGGTTGTAAGGTCATGTGTGATGTAGAGAATCGATATTCCGAACTCGTCGTTCAGCGTTCGAAGGGTTTCGAGGATTGTTGCCCTCAGCGACGCATCAACCATGGATACCGGTTCATCAGCGACGATGATCTTCGGTCGCAACATAACTGCGCGCGCCACCATGATTCGCTGGCGCTGACCACCGCTCAACTGGTGAGGGTAACGACCCAAAGTTTCAGCTGGCCGTAGTCCTACCGTTTCCAGAGCGTCAATGATTAGCTCTTTCGCTTCCTTTTTGTTCTTAGCAAGCCCGTACTTCCTTATAGGAGACTCGAGAACATGGTCGACTTTATAGAACGGATTGTAGGATTCAAAGGGATCCTGAAAAATAACCTGGACTTCCCTGCGAAAGTCTCGAAACTCAGATCTGGACATTTTTGCAATGTCTTGACCTTTGTAGATCACCTGACCTTCAGTGGGTGGAAGGAGCCCCAAAAGCACTCGCGCAAGAGTTGTCTTTCCACTTCCACTTTCGCCAGCGATAGCCGTGATTGCCGGAGGGGATTCTGCGATGGTGAGTGATGTCTTATCGAGCGCCAAGTTGTAGCGCTTCTTGAATGTACCGCTAACGAACGTCTTTGAAATATCACGGCACTCGAGCAGGGGGATGACTTCGTTCAAGCCGTCACCTCTTCTTGTGATTTAGCTGGTTCTGTGTATAAATGGCAGGCCTGACTGTGCTCATTTTCGTCGGTAATCAGATTCGGAATCTCTATCTTGCAGCGCTCTGTCGCCTTAGGACAACGCGTGTGAAAAACACAACCTGGAGGAGGATTTAGCAGAGACGGTGTGATCCCCGGAATTCCGGACAATCGGCGTTTGCCTTGAGTATTCGGCAAGCTCGATATCAACAACTGTGTATACGGGTGTTTCGGGTTGTTGAAAATCTCTCTTGTTGATCCGATTTCGACAAGACGCCCGGCGTACATAATTCCCATTCGCGTAGCGAACTGAGCCATCAACCCCATATCGTGTCCGATAAGAATCGTTGCGGCACCGATCTGTTTTTGTGCCTCCAATAGAGTTTGAACAATTTGTCGTTGCACTACTACATCTAGAGCACTTGTAGGTTCGTCTGCAATGATCACGCTTGGGTTCATGCTGATCGACAGGGCGATAGTTACACGCTGCTTCATTCCGCCACTGAGCTCGTGAGGGTACATTTCTGCTACGCCGCCATCTAGCCCAACTCTGCTCAACAATTCAGCAATGAAATCATCGAATTCTTCCTTAGATTTACTGACGCCGTGAGCTTTCAGGCCATCGATCATCTGGTCGCGTACTCGCATCACAGGATTGAGTGAATTGAGCGCCCCTTGTGGAACCATTGCGATCTCACTCAACCGTTTACTGCGCACTTCTGCATCGCTCAATCTCAGCATGTCAGTTCCGTTCAGAAAGATCTTCCCCCCTTCGATCTTGGCAGGTTCTTTGTGAGCGACCATGAGACTGAGGGCGATCGTGGATTTTCCAGAACCTGATTCCCCTACCAGCCCTAATCGTTCACCCTTCTGAAGCTCGAAACTCACACCGTCTACCGCTTTAACCGGACCTTTTCGAGTGTGGTAGTGGACTTCGAGATTTTCGACTCGCAGTGGAACATCGTTGGTTGTTGTCATACCGATGTCCTCAGGCGTGGGTTAGAAACTTGATCAAGACCCGCCGTCATTAAGAAGAGTCCAATGAACAGCATTACTATCACAGCGATAGGTGGTCCGAACCACCACCACATTTCTCGTATCAACGCTCCGTAAGTGACCGACCAGTAAATCGTTAGACCAAGAGACGGTTCGTTTTGTGGCCCTAGCCCGAGCGCCGAAAGGCCGATGGAGGCCAGAATCGCCGCAGCAACCGTCCCAACGAAACTTGCTGCAATGTACGGCATCAACGTTGGCACCAGCTCGCGCCAGATGATTTCAATATCTCGAACACCGTTGAATTTAGCAACGTCAACGTACGAGCGGTCTCTGAGGCTCAGGACTTGAGAGCGAATGGTTCGTGCGGGACCCATCCACGCAAAGAAACCTATTAATAAGCCCATTGCTTCAATCGACAACACTGTGGTCATCGATGCAATCACTACAAGCACAAGTAGTGCCGGAATTGTTAAGAATACGTCCGTCGCTAGGCTAATAAATGTATCCCAATAACCTCTGTAATATCCGGCTAGGAATCCAAGCGCTGTCCCGATACCAACACCGATCACACCAGCGATCAGGCCGATGATCAGCGATGCAGGTGTGCCATATGCCAGATCAGCGAACACGTCACGCCCCTGTTGATCAGTACCCAGAATGTGCTCTGAAGAAGGTGGCAGTGCTGGCCGCCCAGCGCCAACTTCTGTCCTCTCAGGATCGATCATAAGTGTTCCAATCAGACTGAACAAACCGATCAATAGAATTAGCGATAATCCTGCAACTAACGTTTTGTTACGTTTGATTACTTCTAATGCCGTCTTAATTATCCCGATCTGTTCATCATCGATTTGAACGTCGGATGGTGCAATTTCTGGTGATGCCATGCTCATGCTTTTCGGTACCTAATTCGTGGGTCAATTAATGGATACAGCAGGTCGATGACAAGCAGAGAAACTCCGATAGCCACAATCACAAACATGAGGATGCCCTGCATCAAAAGGAAGTCATTTGCTGAGATGGCTTCAAACAACAGGAATCCGACGCCTGGGTAAGCGAATATCACTTCAACCAGGACCGACCCCGAAACGATGAATGCCATCTGAATGGCAAGTCCTGTAATTTGCGGAAGCATAGCGTTTCGAATCGCGTATCGTAGGAATATACGTTTGTCGCTTAGGCCCTTGTATTCGGCGAGTTTCATGTAATCCTCGCCCATCGTTGTAATCATCATTCCTCGCATGCCCAATCCCCAGAAACCAATACTGGCTAGAACGAGCGAGAACGCTGGCAGAATAGCGTGTCTGAGAATATCTACGATGGCTTCGTAATTGAAAGCCGGAGTGATGTTGTAAGAAACAGCACCTCCAGCAGGCAATATCGGCCAGAATATAGCGAACCCAAAAATCATTAATATTCCGAGTAAATAATATGGAATCGCAGTTAGTGTCATCAAAATAGGCACCAGAGCTTTAACTACTCTGGGCGCACGCGGCCACGCTAACCATGCGCCAAACAACGAACCTACAAGGAACGCCATTATGGTCGCCACCGTCAACAACCCAACGGTCCAAGGGAGCGCTCTAAGAATTTCCGCCTTTACATCAGCCGGGAAGAACGCAATCGATTTTCCGAAATCTAGACGTGAAAGATCAGCCCAGTAGTTCAGATATTGTTTCCACAGTGGTTGGTCGAGTCCAAATTTCTTCGAATAATTCTCAACCATTTCATCCATGTATGCAACATTCAATCCACCCTGCGCTGCGAACTCATAGAGCCGCTGCTCGATTGGATTAGTATCACGAAGGCGCGGTACAAGAAAATTAATTGTTCCTGCCACCACGATTATCAAAAAAAACAGGCCGACCCGTTTCAATACGAATTCAATCGTCATTAAGTAAATAACCTTTTAGATTTGTTTCGGAGTTTGCATCGGGTCAATAATTGCTGATTCATGGTTTTTAGCACACGATACCAAGGCATGGATAGGAGAGCAATTGTTTTGGCATATTCTAGATCTCATTGATGCGAGTCGAATCCGACCTCGGGCAGAGAGCGCAACCAAAGCCCTTCCATCGCGCCTGCCACAAGACGGTACTTTTCGTCAGGTGGATCATGTCGAGCACTCATGATGATCGTGCTGGTACTAAATTCGACGGCTTCGCCAAGTCCGAATTCCAAGTGCATATCAACCGTGCCATCAATACGGAAAATGATGCCCGCGTTCATAGTCAGCAATAGTTGTCCTGAATTTCTGACAACAACCTGATTACTAGTTTTGCCCGACAACTGTTTCAGGAATTTAGATGTTCTTTCTCGAGCTACTAATTTAGAAGTATTTAGTGAGGGATCGTTCGTTGCGAAAAGTCTCATGGTTGGATCTGCCCCACTGCTGATATCCCCTTGGAACAAAACTTCAAGAACACCACCAGATTCAACAAAGTCTGTCCACATATCCTCGTGGTTACTAATCGGATGCTCAAGCGACTTCCCCATCAGAAAAACTTTGAATGCCTTAGGGTACGTTGAATTAAATACATGATTCCATATGTCCCCAACTTCAGTTAAAACGTCTTCCGATCCTCTCAAGAAAGGCTTAGGCCCAGTTACATCCCACCGTGCGAGTGCGGGCAGAATAAATGCCAAAGAGTTAGCTGGCGCTCCAAAACCGGGATTCATCGTGCGGTGGTACTGCTGAACGAACTCGCGAAACATTCTGCTGGCTTTCACGCCGGTCAATTCTTCTAATTCTCTGGCTAGCAGAGCGGTCTCAGCGGAGACATATATTGTTGAAGCTTGAACTTCTGACATATTAGATACCTTTAACTATTGAATTAGGGTACTTTACTGAGGCTTTATATAGAAAATCAACACCAGAACTATTGGGTTGAGATTATAACCAGTTTTGGATAATTGACAATATGGAAGACCACAGATAAGTTACGCCGCACACATTGGTTGATTGTGGAAAATGCATGCTTGCGGGTGTGCGCTGATCATTACTGCTACTAGTGATTACGTACATTTCCGGGCAGCAGAGGCCGGTTTCAGACTTTGTGGTGAAAGATAACTTTATTTAAATACTTAGGGGCAGAGCCCCGGGAGGTCTGACTTTGCGGTCAATACCAACCATACGTCTAGCACTTCTACTCACCGTGATTGCGGCGATCGGAATGTTCGCAGTTGCGTGTAACAGCGCTGATGAAGAGGCAGCGGTCTCTGAACCAGCAGCAGTTGAGAAAAAAGCTGAGCCAGCAGCAGCTGAGAAAAAAGCTGAACCAGCCAAAGCAGCTGAGAAAAAAGCTGAGCCAGCCAAAGCAGCTGAGAAAAAAGCTGAGCCAGCCAAAGCAGCTGAGAAAAAAGCTGAGCCAGCCAAAGAAGACGATGGAGACAAAGAGATTTCTCGTGAAGACACTCTCGTTATCACCTTCTTCGGCCCCGGAGCAACTCAAATTGAAGACCCTGAGAACATGAACCCGTACTCACTCGGTGGGCTCGGACGTGTTCGAGGAATCTTGAACAAGACGATCTTCGAATTCCTGTACCTCTATAACCACAACACGGGTGAACAGATCCCATGGTTGGCTGAGAACTACACAGTTTCTGATGACTTCTTGAGTGTCGATGTAACTCTGCGAAGCGGAGTTGAATGGTCAGACGGTGAGGCATTCTCATCAGATGACGTGAAGTTCACGATCGACACACTGCTCGGAAACGACGACTTGGTTTTCGCGGGTGACATTCAGGAGTGGGTAAAGGACGTCGTAATTACTGACGACACCAACTTGACTATCAACCTGAACAAGCCGAACCCACGATTCTTCTACTTCTACTTTGTAGAAAACTCTGAAATTCACCTACCTATCCTTGCGCAACACGCTTGGGAAGGTCAGGACCCACTTGAGTGGAACAACTTCGACCTTGATAAGGGTTACCCACTCGGCACCGGCCCATTCCAACTCGTTCAGGCTACTGGTCAGGCTCAAGTCTTTGACCGTAACGACGACTGGTGGGCGAACAAGGTTGGATTCCACGACTTGCCAGAACCTCTGCGAGTTACGTACATCCCACCAGGGGGCGCTGACACGATGGCCGCTCGTATGATCAACAACGAATTTGACGTTGGATCAATCATGCAGCCTGGTGTATTCCTTGCAGCTAACAAACGAAACCCTGAGGTCGTCAGCTGGTCACTCGAAGGGCCGTCTTACGGTGCAGCTGATGCATGTCTCTACACACTCGGTGTAAACACCGCGTATGGTCCCATGTCGGACGTTCACGTACGACGAGCTATTCAGGCAGCAATTGACCGTCAGCAGATCGTTGATCTTGCATACGAAGGTTCTACAGTCACTCAGGTTGTGCCTTATTCCACTTACGGTGGACTGATCGCATACCAGGACAAGCAATCTGCTCTAATCGATCAGTACAACCCTGGCCTACACAGTCAGGACCTGGTTGATACCGAAATGGCCGCTGCCGGATACGCCAAGAATGGCGATGGCATGTGGGCTAAAGACGGGGAAACTCTGACTACCGATGTAGAGGTACCTGGTTGGTTGAAGCCGATGGGTCCTGTTGTTGAGAAGCAACTCCGAGACGCCGGTTTCGACATCACGTTCGTATTGCACGACCCGGACTCTGCTCCACTGTTTGAAAAAGTCCGAACTGGTAAAGCAGACATGTGGATTCTGGTTCACTGTGGTAGCTCGGCAGAGCCACATGGCACACTGCAGCACTACCACTCGAAGTTCGCCTCACCTTCACTAGGTGAACAGAACTCGTACATCTGGGGTAACAGCCAGTACAACAACCCGGAATACGACGCGATTATCGACGAAATGGATTCGATTCTTCCGTCGCCAGACGACCCTAAGTACATGGCACTTGCTGACGAAGCACTTGAACTGTTCCTTAGTGACGTGATTGAAATCACGCTAGCTGAAGAACGCCACGTGATTACGTTCAACAACTCGTACTGGACAGGTTGGGCCAACACTGATGATCCGTACGTAGCTCCGTACTCGCTATGGGCAGGATTCCTTCTTGAGTTCTTGAACATCACGAAGGCAAACTAATTGGAATAGAAATCCCTCCGAATAATCTGAGGGCACCGCAGGTGGTGCCCTCAGATACTCCGGAGATAGGTAGTGTTTAAAGACAAACATCCGCAAATAAAATGTGCGGATGTTTGTCTTTAAACACGCATATGAATATGGAAAGTTGAGAACCTGAATGGCACTAAAACTAGCCATCGTTGGCTGTGGTGGTATGGGACTGAGACACGCATTTGCTTACATCGAACTACGCAAGCAGTTCGATACATTTGAACTTGTGGCTGTATGCGATAGGCACGAAGAATCAGCCAATCACGTGGCATCAGAAGTTGAAACCGCAACGGGACAGCGACCCGACATATATACAGATTTCGACCAGATGCTTGCTGATATAGATGATCTAGCCGCTATCGATATTACGACGGATACTCGCATGCACCATTCGTTTGCTATTGCTGCAATGAAAGCGGGTGTTTCAGTTCTGACAGAAAAGCCGATGGGACTGACGATGCGCGCGTGTCGAGAGATGGCTGAAACAGCCACTCAAACCGGTCAAGTTTTATCAATCGGCGAACAATATCGTCGAGATCCTATGAATCGACTGACATCCGCCCTCATTAAATCAGGCCTGATAGGTAAACCTGGCTTCGCCATGAAAGTTAGCCTTTCAGGTGGATCAGCGCTGATGCACAACACTGGCTGGAGAGCACTAAAATCTCGAGCAGGAAGTGTGATCATTGAACAGGGAGTGCATGAAGCAGACCTTCTCATCTATCTATTAGGCAATATCAAAGAGGTCTACTCGGCGACGGGATTGTTGACTCCTCAACGAGTCAGGCAAGATATGAATCCGACGCTGAAGCAGTTCTACGGTCACCGTGTCGAAGATGAGCTTGGCGAGGATAAGAACGTCGAGATCGATCAAGAAGACACCGCTATGTCGACAATCAAGTTTGATAACGGCATGATCGGCCAACTGACTATCACCAACGCCTCGCACGGCTATGGAGCCGGTATGAACTCCATCCACGGAGACAGAGGAACGATCCTGCTTCCGCCGACCCGGACAGGCAAGCCACCGATAGTTCACATCGAGGGCAAGGACGAACCGATGAGTCATAAGGAAATGCTCGATGCTGTTCCTGACTGGACGCTTGATCCGATTACAGCTTCGTTTTTCGGTGGCGAGACTCGAATGGCGTCGTATGATGTTGAGTTTGAGGCGATCGATAGAATTCTAGTTGCTATCGAATTTCAGGAACTTGCCGAAGCGATCGCAAATAATACTGCGGTTGAAGTCGGCCCCGAAGAAGGTATGCAGGCACTTGGTGTTATCTATGGGATTCTAGAAAGTGGGCTAGCGGGTCGGCATGTTGCCGTCTCTGAAATAATTGACGGATCTATCGACGAGTATCAGCAGCCCATTGATAAGGAAATCGGATACGCGTAGATTGTGTTACCTATGACTGGTGCTTTGATGAATCGATCAGCTTTATACGGCTTGCTTGCAGTGATTCTGCTGGCAGTCGCGGCCTGCGGTAACGAATCTACAGACCCAGTTGTAGCCCTGTGCGAAGCAGTGCTTGAGATTGATGATGACGTTCTCGCTGAACGCCTTTCTCCTGAAGATCTGATACAACGACTTGATTATCTTGAGTTAGAACTTCTACCCGAGGTTCGAGGCGAAGTAGAGGATGCGGTCGATAGGTTCATTTGGAACGCAAGAGAAGTCGCTGAATCAAGCACTTACGACTATCCAACATTTCAGGTACTGAGCTATCTCGACACCTACGAACAGATGGCAGCCCACGTCCACGTGTTCGAAGCAGTTAATGATGTTCGCTGGAACTGCGCTGCGGTTGGTCGGGAATCGCTAGGTGATGCCCCGGTGATTGCCGAACATGTGAGCCAGCGTGGTATCGAATACGGCAAGTACACGATCAACGAATTAATCGATTTTGGGCATGCCCTGTTCGTGGCTAGCTTCAATTCACTCGACGGTGCCGGCCGGCCGGGTCTCACGGGTTCTGGTGAATCTCGAACGAGACTTAAATCTCCTGACAACTTCAACCGAATCTCAGGCCCTGATGCAAACGCATGCTCCGGTTGTCACAATATGCCTAGTGCAGGTGGTGGCGGCGATAACGTGGCTAACGGTTTTGTACGTGGGGAGGAGTTCGATTTCGTAGATTTTGACAACCAACTCGACGAGAGAGACGAAGTCGAATTAGAAGACGCCATCGTCAATTTACGAAACGTCGCCAACGAACGGAACACGCTTGGCATGTTCGGTTCTGGATTGATCGAACTGTTGGCGAGAGAGATGACTGCAGATCTTCATACTATTCGTGACGAAGCTCTTGAAACAGCAAAAGAATCTGACCAACCTGTACCTGCTGAACTAATAACAAAGGGAGTTGGCTTCGGCTCGATTACTGCGCATGCATCAGGCTTCATAGATACGACGCTTGTCGAGGGTGTCGATTACGATCTGATCATTCGACCGTTCCATCAAAAGGGTGTCGTAACTAGCCTTCGAGCATTCACCAACAACGCCCTAAATTCACATCATGGATTGCAAACCTACGAACGAACTGGTGCGGGTAAGGACCCGGACGGCGACGGGGTGAAAAACGAAATTACTCCAGGCGACTCAACGGCTCTCGTGGTGTTCCAAGCAACCCTGCCGACACCGATCCAATTATTACCTAACACTAAAAAAGCTCGTGCCGTCGTAGCAAAGGGTGAACAGCTATTCAGCTCGATCGGTTGCTCGGTGTGCCATGTGCAGGAAATGCCGTTACGGTCGCTTATTTTCACCGAGCCCGGCCCTTACAACAGTGGTTCCGACCTTGGTCCCGGTCAGGTCGATGCCCTACTTGAGTTCGATCTTGCCGAATTCTCGCCAGACCTTCCAATCAACGACGATGGTGAATATTTAATTCCCGTGTTCACCGATCTCAAGCGCCACAAAATGGGTTCAGATCTAAACAACGAAGTTCTCGAACAGGATGATGTTCCAACTGACGTATGGCTAACGAGGAAGCTGTGGGGATTTGCGAGCGAGCCGCCATTCTTACATCACGGCCGGGCTACTTTGATTTCTGAGGCAATCGAAGCACATGGAGGAGAATCGCAATACACACGAGACGCTTTCACTAATCTGTCGGAAACAGATCGAAACTCACTGATCGAGTTCCTGAAAACTCTCCAGATCGAGTCATCATCATGATCCTGAGCATTATTACTAAAACCCGCTCCTTTTCAGATGCGCTTAAGCTGCTGTTGACTATCGGTTTTTGGCTGGCAGTCATCTTCGCTTTCGGTGCCTGCCAGAGCGAATCAAATGACGATACTGAGCAAAGCCAGAGCGATCTCGCGGGGCAGACTATTTCGCTCACTGCCCTCTCTGAAGCTGAGGTAATGGAGGCAAGGGACACGGTATTAAGCTATCTATCAGAAAAATCGTGGGGCTTTTTCGGTGCGACCTGCGATAAGTGGGTAGACCTAGATTACGAGTTCTCTGCCGATGATTCAGGTAAAGCTATCAACGACGTGATTAGCGTAGTTTTCAATCGGCAACCCGACCGCGACTTAGGCTCGCTTACTCTCAGTTTCGAAGTGAGAGAAGACGGCAGCGTACGAGGCGACAATCAGCTCGAACGATCAGGAATCGCTGAGGGTTGCGATCAATGGTAAAAATAGTTTCTGTCGTCGAAATGACGATTTGGAAACTTTCATGGAAGGTCGCTGGCGAGCAGAAAACGCTGCTGGCTTTCGCCATTTCATCAACGCTTATTGCGGCCTCGATTGCCGTCGGAATGACTCAGTATTTAGGCAGCATTGAAACGGCCACTCTAGAGCATGAATTTGCTCGATACACGGACGCCCAGACCAACGGTTGGGTCAAGTCAAGAGACATTCCGTTCAATCCGGCGGCATTAGAATCCATCGGCAAAGAAGTCGATGTTGCCGTTGCCGATCTCGGTGTAATCGGCAGCCTCGAAATGACCGTAATCCGATCGGCGCCCTACTCTATTTCGTCTGTAGAAGACGAAAGTTTTGCACAGTATTCAAATTTGTACATGCAGGTAGCAACTGGCGATAAGTTACCGCTTCGATACATATCGGGCAGTTCACCACCAAAAGGCAGTTCAGGGATTGCGATTCCGAGCAATGTAGCTGAGGTCACAGGTTCACGTGTGGGCGATGTGATCGTGATCCAAGATACGAGGCGAGAAGAGTTTTTTGAGCTCGAAATAGCAGGGATTTACGAACCGATGGGCTCGTCGGATTCTAGTTGGACCGATATATCACGCGACCTTCTTACTCCAGAAACCGCATCAGCCGGACCGGCATTTATCGCCATCGTAGACAATGAACTTCTGTTCAATACTTTGCCTGGGCGCTCGTCCACTTTGGGAACAGGATGGTGGCTAATATCCACTGATACATCAAGCGTTATAGAAGCCGGCATCGACTCATCATTAGAACGAATCAACGTATTTTCAAAGCAGGCGAATTCGGTGTCGCCAGAAACGCAGGTGTTCGTAGGAGCGAAAGCTCCGCTCCAAAAAGTCCGGAGCGACAGGTCGGCCCAGATCATTCCAGTCGCATTATCGGCAGTACTGCTACTGCTCGTCGCTGGGCAAGTTGTGCTGCTGTCAGGATCTGCGATTACATCGTCGATCAATAACAGTGTTTCTCGTGTCGGACTTCGAGGCGGAAACGCACTGAGTCTGCTCATACTCGGATTGGTGCCTGCCATCGGAGTTCTTGTCATTCCGGCACTACTGGCTCCCCTGTTGGCATGGTCTATCGTGCCTCTACTTGGGACAGTGGAAGCTCTGGAACCGCTCACGAACGGAGCGCAATTGGCAATACCACTTACAATCAGAGATTTTGTAATTTCGGTGGGAATAGGAATTCTTTCAGCACTGAACATTCTGCGACCAAGCATTCAGTTTCTCGTTCTTAGGAAATTGCCGAAATCATCTAGAGATCTATCCGTGCTTGCGCCCTGGTTGTGGCGAATGAAGATCGATCTGCTGATCGTGGCGGTTTCGGCACTGGTTCTATGGGAGATGAACGCTCGCGATCTTTTATCAGCGTCGGCAGACACTGGAGGATCGAGCATTGGGTGGATTATGACCTCCACAGGTATCGTCGCAGTTTCGGCGATGCTCGCTATCGTTCGGGTTTGGCCGGTGTTCCCTCGAATATTTACTAACGTTTTCGGCAGGACATCTCCCACAGTCTGGTATGCAATAACCTCGATGCGAAGATCGTCGTTCCGCCATGCGTGGCTTCTGACGCTGATCACGATCGTTACGATCACCGCTGTAGCCGATTCGACTATCGCAAAATCGCTTGAGGCGAACGGAATCTACGCGGCAGCGCAAACCGCAGGGGCCGATGCGAGAATCACGGGTTTTAATGGCTATAAAGGCGCTTCGAATCCTGCGATACAGCAGATGGTAGCAAGAGAGAATATCGATCAATGGACCCCTGCATTACGAACAAAAGGTGCGCTCGGGGCTAACGGTGAAGGTGCAGAGCTGAATCTTCTAGCGGTCGATCCAGACGCTTTGAGCCAGTTACTGGTCGAAGACTCGATGCGATCAATTGCGCAGCGGGCCGCTCAAACGTTGAATCAGGGTGCAAATCCAACTGCATCGCCAGTCAAAATTATGCTTCCACCAGACACCGTTTCGCTCAGTATGGTTGGCGGGCTTAGCGAGCCGTTCATCGACATATGGAGTCGAATAAAGGGTGCGGACGGAACGACCACCACCGTGTTGATGATCCCGGTTCAAGACCAAGTTTCGGGATCGGATTCCGGAACATATATCGGCGCTATTGAGAACGAATCGAACGGCCCGTATGAACTGCTATCAATTCTCATCTATGAACCACCCGTTGGACCTGTTGGTCACAAAGTAACCCTGACCATTGAGAATCTCGAAGCAATCACCGGATCTGGTGTTGTCAAAGCAATCGATAAATTCGAATTCACGGACAGTTGGTATGCACTGGCGACCACCGCGGGTCTAGGCGAAACAAGAATCGAGTCCAACTCAGGATCGGAAACGGCTGTTCAGGCTCATTTCGGATCAGGAACCGACGATGGAATTCGAGGATTACATAGTCGAAGCGATCTTCAGTACCTATCGATACTAATTGGAGATAAGTTCGAGAAATCGTCAGGGCTCAGCGTGGAAGACACCGGGTATATCACTGTGTTCGGGAAGGTCGTTCCGATCAGAGTAAGTGGTGTACTCGATACCTTCGCAACGCTCGATCCCGGTAGCTCGTTCGTAGTGATCGATTACCAAACTTTGCTCGATTTCCTCGCACTCAAAATCGACCCTGTACTACCTAATTCAACCGAAGTATTCATCACTACTTCGGGCGGGTCGTTACAAGATCCAAGGTCCTTGATCGAAGATGTGGACGAGAACGATCTTCAAGTATTTGAATTTGAGCGGTTAGTGAGCAATTCGACCGCGAGTGCGGGCGCATCTGCCGGCTGGAAAGGTATGCACGTTGTCGTAACTCTCGCCACCGGATTCCTGATGCTGACGGGGCTTCTGCTGTTTATACGACTCGATTTTTACGAGACGGGTCTTAGTTCCGACATTCTCTCTGCATTGGGAATAACGAAGTTGGGTATTGTCGTAGAAAAACTAGTACGATTCGGGATAGTTTCTGTTGTAGGTATCGGTGCTGGCTTCCTTCTTGGAGGTGCGCTAGGTTCGTTCGTATCTGAACGTATTGCCGATGTTTATGCTATCGGAACAGCCGAAGCTACAAGTCGTGCTGCGACGATTGGCTTCGACACCGCTATCTACGTGGTTACGCTGCTAGTTATCGGATTCATCAGTCTGCTTGCTTTCGCCCTTTCACAGGGCCGACGACAGGTAATTGGCTATCAAGGTCGGTCGGATTGACTAACCAACTGCGATACGATTTTTCGGCAGGAGTAAAGCTCGCGACTGCGCGCATCAAAAGTCGCGTTATGTATACGCTGATCAGCATTCTCGGCGTAGCAATAACGGTGACTTGCATCGCTGGAACGCTAACGTTCCTCGACGACGTTTCAGCAAGCATTCTTTCTTTGTCGTTATCGGAATCGGAGTCTGACTCTGGCGCGCTCGATGTTCAATTACGAGGGCGCCTTAGGCCGTTCTCTCTTAGCACTCACACATCGCTGGTTGAGCAGGTTAACGGCGAAGCATCTACTGCTCTCGGCGAAGCTTCGGATTCGGTTTATAGCGGGTTCCGTGGCCCCGCCTTCATACCTTCGTTTGTTGATAATTCCGATCCCCTCGATCGTAGGCGAGCGTTCTTCGGGTCGGTCCAAGATCTAAATGAAGAGATCAATCTGGTTTCAGGATCTTGGGATCCCGGCAGCAGTTCGAACGATGAAAACGTTCTCGAAGTGCTGGTAGATAGTGCGGTAGCGGCGAAGTATGGACTGGCTCATAACTACGAATTTGTTTACTCATCTCCATCGACCAATAGCGAGAACCTAACCGTCAGGATCGCTGCACTGTTCGAACGAGAGAACTCCGAATCTCCGATTTGGAGAATTGTTGATCAGGAATTCGACACCGCAGATTCTAGTTTTGAGCTAGTGCCGATGTTCGTGCATGAGGCCGACTTCCCACAGCTCGCCGAGGGGTCGAGAACGGGTGGAGAGTCTTCGTACAACTGGTTGGCGACGGTCCAACCAGACAACATTCGTGCTGGAAGTGCTGAACGTACTCTCGAACGACTCGATGCATTGTCGACGAGTATGTCCAGCCGTCTTACCGGTTTCCAGATGCTCACAGCAATCGATGAAGCACTGGCCCTATACGGCGAACGAAACACTATCGCTGCTGTGCCGATGAAAACAATCATGTTTTCGATTTCGGGAATAGCCTTAATATTGGTTCTCTTGCTGGGGTCTCACACAAAAGACCTCACGAGTAAAGATGACGCTACGATCTCAGCGCGTGGTGCGAGTCGACGACAGCGACTAACCTCAACGCTTACAGAAGCTCTGATTGTTGCTGGTTCTGGATCGATCATCGGGTTCATTGCCGGTGCGTTTGTGATGGGGCCGTTAGTTACTTCGATAGTTACAGGCGATTCTCTGTTCAACCTCGAATTCCCGCAAGTGTGGACAATTGTCGCATCGGTCGGTGTCGGGCTCGCCGGAGCAGTCATGTTCGCAACAAGCACTATTAGCGCAGGGTCTCTGCTAATCACTCGGCTATACAGAAACAAATCGAACAAAGCTGAAAAACCGTTCTTCACCCGCTACTATCTAGATCTCGTCGTCGTGGCAATCGCAGCACTGCTCGCCTGGGAATTTTCTAACGGTGGCGTTAAACTCGCTGAGGACGCCGTAAACGAAGATCAGGCGAACCAGCTATCGCTTGCTCTTCCAGCTATTGGAATAATCGGAATCGGGGCGGTGGCAGTACGACTATTGCCCACCACGTTTATGGTGTTGGGAGGAATCGTTTCTCGCTTGCCTTCGATTATCGGGAGATCGGTAGTGTTCGAGCTTGGTCTAAGTTCGCTTGCTCGGCGAACTTCGCATCAGGCGAAGCTGGTTGTGATGATCGCCGCCGCAACTGCAACAGCGATTCTTCTTTCCAGTTTCGAATCCACGATCACAAGGTCCAATTTCGATCAAACCGCCTACAGCGTTGGGGCCGATGTACGAGCCGCTAAACTTACGTATCGATCGCAATGGAGGATCGATCAAGCCCTTTCATTAATCGCTGAAATAGATGGCGTAGATTCTGTTTCAGGAGCGACACGAGCATCTGGAATCATCCGTGGAGTAGATGGTGCAATACCTGTGACTATTCTGGGATTGGAGCCCAAAGAGCTCGATGGAATAGCATGGATCAGAGATGGAATTGATACGCACACTATGCTTGAATTACTCGATGCAAGTGAGAAATTGCACGGTCTGCCGATACCGAACAACGCCAACTGGATATCGGCGCACATCAAGCCGGTAGTTTCGATGTCCGATGTGGGAATGGTGATGAAAATCTCAGACTCTACGGGTCGTTTGCATAATCTCACAATAGGAACTCTCGCCCCCAAATCGTCAGTTGGCAGTGGCGACAAGTTCGAATGTGCAGTGCTACAACCACCAATAGAACCTAATCCAAATCTGTCGCCAGAAGGCGAATCGGAACTGGAAAAACCACCAGCACCCGAATGGTGCGACATCGGGGTCGCCTTAACCACGCTCAGAGAAAACCTTCCCACAGGTGAGCCACTTACTCTCGAATTCTTGGGGTTCTCGCGCAGGCCTATCGAACGTGGTGATCCGCCGACGCCAGGTTCGATGTATATCGATCAAATTCGTGCTCACGGCGTAAACAGCTTTGAAGTAATTCTCGACTTTACGAACTCGTCTGATCGATACACAGTCGGAGGTGGTTACGGTGATTACGATGCGCGAATAGATGATGCAGACGACGATGGAGCGATCATTTCATGGGCTCCACCAGCCTTCGGCACATATCGCGGCATCGAGCTATCGCAACCCGGCGTCGCCCATGGGGTCATCGGATCGAAGTGGATAGAAGAACAAGGGTATGAAGTGGGCGATCACATCGAAATTACGATTGCCGACACGGAATTGTCGGTCCGAATCGGTGGATTCATTGAGTATTTTCCAACTCTGAATCCAGTCACCGGACCATTCATTATTTCGTCACGCGATACCGTATGGAAGGCTTTGACTCTCGATTCAAACGCAATTGAAGCACCAATAAATGAAATTTGGATTTCGTCCGCTCGGTTGAGCAACGACGGTTTGGTTGACGAAGTGCGAGAAAATCTTGTCGATGCCGGTGTGAACGCAATCAACGTTCGCCAGCAGATAGGTGCGGAACAAACCGCAATCAGCAAGCTCGAATCCCAAAGCTGGAGATATATTTTGGGATTCGGCTATGCAATATTGATCGCTGTGGCGATCATTGGGGTCATGGTCCACACAGTTGGAGGATTCTCGCTTCGCCGTGTTGAGTTCTCAGTTTTACGATCTCTTGGCCTGACGAAAATCCAGCTCACTGGCATGATAATTTTCGAGAGCCTAACGATCATTTTGTTCGCAGCGTTGGTTGGGGTTACCGCAGGTCGAACAATTGCGCTAACGACGATCCCCTATCTGACCGGAGACGACCCTGCCGACATCACGCCACCAATGTTGTTGCACACCGATTGGAACATCCTAGCCTACGCACTGACAGCATTTTCTGTAGCGGTGATAGCCAACTTGGCCTTCATCGCATTCATGGCAGTTACCCGATCGCTAAACGCCGAGATCAGAATGGGATCGCGCTAAAACGCCTAAAACTAAAGACGAATCTAGCTCTTAGGTGCGGGACGTTCAAGAAGCTCGATCCAGTTGCCGTCGGGATCCTGCAAGAACACTGCACAGTTTGCCCACGGGAACTCATTGTCGAGTTTCACAGGAGGAGGACCAGCAAATTTCACGCCCAGAGCCGACATTCGTTCGTATTCTGCATGAACGTCGTCTACTTGCACGCCAACGTGGGAGGCTCGCACATCGTTTTGTCGGGCGGTTGGAGGATCATCAGAACCTTCGGGTGTTACGTACTGATCGAGTTCGATCGAAGCCTGACCACCAACACCGACCCACGCCATTTTCATACGGCTTCTTTCGAAACCAGTTACGGCGGAAATCCAATCTCCGGAAAGTTCTCGAATCGGACGTTCAACGGTTAGCCCGAGAACCTCGGTGTACCACTTCAGTGATTTTTCGACATCGCTGACCACGAATCCAACGTGGTAAATCATTTCAACAGCCATTATTTTCGCCTTATCGCAGTGCTATGCAGTCGTACTAGATTTCAAAATTGTTGAGCCGAAGGCTCTTGTTTGTCTGAGCTTTCAGCTACTCACCTCGACGGTTGGCGAGTGTGTGCGCCGTGAGATTATGTTGTGTCTCGTGCCCTGAGAAATGCCGATCGAGTTCGTTAACCATTTCCTCGAAGAACCTCGTTCGCGATCGCTGAGTAGTCCCTGCAATATGTGGCGTGAGGAACACGTTACGGAGATTCCTTATTCGAGAATCGGACGGAATCGGCTCGGGATCGAACACGTCGAGACAAGCCGTGATGTCGCCCTTTTCGAGCCGGGTGATCAACGCGTCGGTATCGACAACCGGTCCACGCGAAACGTTTACGAAAATCGAACCGGGTTTGAGCAGTGAAATTTCTCGTTCACTCAGCATTCCCTTTGTTCCAGGGGTTAGCGGCACAAGGCACACAACGACATCAGGAACTGAAAGGACTTTATCGAAAGAAGTTAGTGTGAAATCAAGGGAGCTTGCAAGTTCGGACGAAACGTATGGATCGTGTGCGAGAACAGTGACATTAAACGGCTTCATCAGTTCGATCAATTTGCGACCAATATACCCGGCCCCGATAAGCCCTACTGTTTTACCCGTGAGTTCTTCGTTTTGGACAACATCAGGGGTCTTACCGTTGTACTCCAATGATCCCCAAAGATCACCGTCGATGATTCGCCTGAAATGAGCTCCAGCGTTACGCAGGCCTATGAGCATAAGAGCCAGAGCCCATTCTGAGACCGGATACGAAGATCCATGAGTGGTATCGATAGCACGAACGCCACTCTCGACCGCCGCAGCGACATCGATTCGCTGTGCAAATCGGTCGCCTTCAAGTTCACCTACAAACTTCATCTTTGGTGAGGCAGCAAGAACGTTGCGATCCACACGTGGCGATCCGTGACATACGATCAGTGCATCGAGGTTTTCTGTGAAATTGATGAACTTGGTTGCCACATCAGAAGAAGCGTCGGGAGCCGTATCCCAACTGGTCTGTTCAGTAAATTCCTGCCAGTGGAAATCGGCGAACTCCTCGAGTCGTGCCAAGTCGCCTGAGTCGATGTAGACATCTCTGACTTCGGGAGTAGATGCGAGTCCCACCTGTGGGCGATTACCTGTCATTAATTGCTCTCCGTGTTTGCGAACATAGCCGCCCGGCCACTCCAAAGGATTTACGGTCAGGTGAGCTGAATAGTAATTCGTGATTTCTCTGGCTCTCGATTATCCGACCGCCAGCCGAGCCTTGTTCAGTGCGTTGTAGCAGAACTCAGCGGCACCGCGTGGCGAGTAATCGGCTTCACGTGACTGCTGAACACTTACTTCAGCGAACACAGGCAAATCTTCGAGGTCATTCTCACGCAAAGAAGTCAGGAATTCGGTGCAATCGATTCCTCCGTCACCGGGAAGGCAGAACTCGATCGAGCCATCTGCGTTCTTAATCCCATCCTTGATGTGAACCATGGAGGAGTGAGGAGAGGTTAGTTTTACGCTGTGGTTCAGCTCGCTACCTTCGACAACGAAGTGAGAAATATCTAGATCGAGCTTTAGGTTGGGGTGCTTGGTCTGATCCATGATCCACAACGCTTTTTCCGGCGTTTCGAAATCGGTACCAGCATGGGCTTCGATCGACACTATGACGTTGCTTTCGGCAGCGAGGTCGGCGAGGCGAATGAAGGCGTTGCTAATTTCTTCTTTGCCAGACTCCCATTCAGGAGCTGAATGGCCTGGAGTCGTGGTAATCAGAATCGGTGAGTCGTCGAAGTGCAGACGATTAACCATTTCGAACTTGAGCTTGGCGCTTTCAATCATGGCGGCCCGTCTTGATTCAGGCGCGCAGACATCGAGTAGTGCGAACAGAATAGGTGAACTAAAACCTAGGTCTTGTGCGAGTTTGCCTAAGTCGTCCTGTTGCGAAGTCGAGAAAACTGTCGGAGCGGACGGCCAAGCATCGGCGGCGCAAACTTCAAGTGCCTCATAGCCAACGTCTTTGATCAATCGAACTGCTGCGAACGGATCAACCATTTTTAGAGCGTATGTCGAATAGCCAAGCTTAAATACCACAATTGCACCTTTTTAGAGAATTTACGCTGGTTGTTACAAGTCGTTAATAATACTCTTCCGACGGCTAAAATCACGTTAATTCAGTGAGAAGCCACCCATAGATTTCATGTTGGGATCTGACATGAATCGGCGCACAAACTGAAGCACGAATAATAGAGAGTGTGCTGTCGAAATATGAAGATATAAATTCCCTCATGTACGTCTCACGGTGACACGTCTAATTCTGTCAAAAATCAGTTCCCTAGCTTGTTTTATACCGTCGATAGAGCGTCCGGCGCGGAAACACCGAGGCCGCAACACCGGTATGCACAACACCGTTAGGAATCAGTAAGAACTTGTACGCTATGTTCTCACTGAACCGAATCAGCCCGACCATCATCTACGAAGGATCACCGAATTTTGCCTCAAGGCTCTGAACACAGCCCGAAATTGAAATCAGTACTGGTAACGGGTGCTAGTGGTCTCATCGGAACCGATTTGCTCGATTCGATCAAAAGCACTCACGAAGTACGCACCTACGGCAGGCGATTAATCCCGGGTTTCGAGGGAGTCAAGGGTGAACTCAGTGATCGAGTCGCCATCGACACCGCCATGAATAACATTAATACTGTCGTTCATTTGGCGGCAGTTCTCCCTGATATTGACGATGACGATTCTCTCATTTCGGTCAACGTTAAAGGGACATATAACTTGCTCGATTCGGGCAACTATAACGGTGTGAAGCGCATTGTTTTTGCCAGTACTGGCGCGGTCTCAGGGGGGTATATGCATGACCCTAGAGTCAAACAGATCATTGCAGGTAACCGTAGTGAGCTCGATGACCATTCGCTAATGATCTCGGAAATGGACCCGCCTCGACCAGCAGGAATCTACGCTGCCACCAAACTATGGGGTGAAGCGCTGGGTAGGTACCACGCTGAAGTCAACGGAATCTCGGTCATATGTCTGCGATTAGGAAGGGTCATAGCAAGCGACATGCCCGAAGATGATCTTAGGAGATCGATACATCTAAGCCGCCGAGATGCTGTGCAGGCGATAACCAAATCAATCGACGCGCCGACAACGTTAAAATTCGCATGTTTTTACGTTTCTTCAAACAACACAAATCGTTGGCGAGATAATGAGAGTGCGAGAGCAAACATCGGATACTCACCACGAGACTGATAACTGCTTAGCACGGCAGGCAAATCGGTTAGTTCAATCCTTCTCGTTGGCTCCAAAAGAAATAATAAAAAGCCCCTCTGAATAATGTTGAGGGGCTTTTTTCGTTAACACGTTCTAGTTGTATTTCTCGGCGATAAACACAGGGATCAATTGATCCGTTTTATCTTGCTATTCCTGACACGGCAAATAGGCATCTACCGAAATATCCCACAGTCTTTGTTTCTCGGTTGAATCCGAGACCTCGCGTGCCCGCATATCGAAAACGTTTGCCTCATCACGGATTTCTACATTCGGATCAGTCTTCATGTTGTAATACCAAACGTAATTATTCCGAGCGCCGCCCATTGAATCCACTAGGATGTAGCTTCCGTCATCAAACGCTCGCATCAACGGAGTTTTGCGAACAGCGCCAGTCTTTCTACCCCGATGGGTGGCGATAAATACAGGTAGGCCGCTATCTTTCAAAGTTGTACCCTGAAGTACGCCGCTGGTTTCGTAGAGTTCTACTTGTTCAGCAAGCTAATTTGCGGTGCTAGGAATGTACTTGCTCGATAATGCTGCTCACTTTCGATGAGTATCGACTAGTCGTCACAGACGACCGTATTTGGCGGCATTCTAGACCTTCGAACATATTGTCAATACTCTCCGAGCGACTTAAACAAAAGCGGCTCCGTCAGCTTTGGATAGCTAACGAAGCC